>URJD01000011.1 GCA_900548075.1 uncultured Collinsella sp. | reverse complement strand
CCTCTGTATCCATGTCGTCCAATGCAAACATCGAACTTATTTCAATGACATCCACAACCTCCCCCTCTTAATCCAACACATTAATGAACCACCACGGTTCCAGTTCATAGTCGGGATCATCCTTAAAATCCACTAACGTACTATGTGCTTTCAACGCTTCCGTTGCATTCGACAATGCCAACTCATAATCCCCCCGATACAGGGCAACCCGCGCCCGAAACGCTTGCAGCGTCGGCACAGTCGGACGAAAATTATGTGTCCGGTCAAACGTCGTGCGTCCCGCTTTAATCAACGCTTCTTCCGCCAGTCTCAAATCCTCATAGATGTGTTCCAGCGTGTAAGCTACCGTTTCCCGTCCGGGAACCTCTCCCGTCGTGGTATTGTCCCGGTAACCGATACCCGGCTTATCGTCCCCCCACAAGCAATACTGCGTCAACAACATAAAGTGATAGTACGCCCTACCGAAACGGGCTTCACCTTCCACTTGATTACGGATGGCTTCTGTCGTCTGAATCACCTTGTCCAGATACTCCAACACCGTATTCAATCCGTCCATGTGTCCTCCTGGCACTAGTCTTTTTGGGTCGGGGCTGCTTTAGCTACCCTAGGGTTTAAGCTCCAGGCGCTCCTCGCTGCCGTCGATATCACAGAAGCGGGCGGCGATATTGCGCACCGAGAAAAACGCAAGGCGGCCGTCGTTGGCACCCTCGTGGTCTTCGCCGATGCCCACCATGTGCTTAAAGCCGGCTTGGCGCACCCGGTCGCTCACGACCGCGTCGTCCTCGAGCGCGGCCTCGCCAGTCAGCACAATCCAACACTCCCCCGGTTTCCAACCCGAAACCTCAAACTTGGGGTTCGCGCTGAGCTCGGCCCACACGTCCTTATCGCGCGAGGTGCAAAACCACAGCTTGCCATCATCGACCATGGCAAACGAGAACGGCCTCACGCGCGGCTGATATCCGTCCGTCACGTCGATCGTGGCGAGATACCACGCCGGAATACGCCTAAGATACGAACAGGCGCGCTCGAGCTGCGCCGTGCGGTCGTTGTCGGTCATAGGGACCCCTTTCCTGCGCTCGAATCGCGCCTAAACAAGTTTAAGATTGATGACGATGACGCAGATGAGCAGCAACGCCGTCACCACCGCCGCCAACGCATCGCCGCGGCCAAATGCAAGCGCATGCAGACGCGTGCGTCCCTGCTCGCCATGATAGCAACGGGCATCCATGGCGGCAGACAACGTCTCGGCATGACGGAACACACCCGTGAACAGCGGAATCGCCACACTGCCAAGCATACGAACGCCGCCGAGCGGGCCTCCCGTCACGCGCGCACCGCGGCTTGTCTGCGCATCGGCCGTCTGCTTCATCTCGGTGGCAAACTGCGGCATAAAGCGCAGCGCGATGCCCATGATCATGCCGAGCTCGTGCGCAGGAAGTCCCACACGCGCAAACGGCGCGAGCAGGCGCTCGAAGCCCGCGGTGAGGTCGAGCGTCGGTGTGGTGAGCGTGATAGCGCTCATACCGGCCATCATCAAGGTCAGGCGGCACGCCATAAAGGCAGCGGAATGCAGCGAGCCCTCGCTTATCTGCAAAAAGCCGAGCTGCCACAGGATGCGCCCGCTCTGGTCGGAAAACAGGTTGAGCACCGCGACCACCGCGACGATCGCCAGCAGCGGCGCCATCGATGACAGGACGCGACGAGCCGGCACCCGAGACACGGTATAGATCAGGACAACGAAGATTGCGACCGGGACCAGTCCGCGGAAGCTACTGACCGTGAGCGTCGTGATCAGAAACACAAAGCCCAAGAGCAACTTAGTTCGCGGGTCCAGGCGGTGAATTGCACTATCGCCGGGATAGTAGCTGCCAAACGAAAACGCCTCCATTAGCAGCCCTCCTCTCGCGCGATCGTCTTGGATTTAGCAATGTCCGCGACGTTAGAAGGACCGTCTGAGCGACCGATCAGCAAATCTGCCAGCTCGTCGGCCAGCGACTCAACCGTATAGAGGCCGTCAAAGCGCAGCGGCACGCCTGCCTTCGCAAGCGCCAGCGCCATGCGCTGGGCAGCGGGAACACCCAAGCCGATCGACTTGAGCTCATCGGCATGCGCAAACACCTGCGCGGGGGTTCCCTCGGCAAACACCGTGCCCTCGTTCATCACGACAATACGGTCGCAGCAATTGGCGAGGTCATCCATACTGTGTGAGACCATGACGACGGTCAGGCCCCCATGGTGAAGTCGATCGATGAGCTCCAGGAAGTCACTGCGCGCCGCCGGATCGAGCCCCGCCATGGGCTCATCGAGTACCAGGACCTCGGGCTCCATGGCAAGCACGCCGGCAAACGCCACGCGCCGCTGCTGCCCGCCCGAAAGCTCAAAGGGGCTCTTGTCGCCCACCGTGGCCAGGTCGAGGCCCACGCGCGCGAGCGATGACTCAACGCGGCGGGCAACCTCGGCCTGCGACAAGCCAAGGTTATGCGGACCAAATGCCACGTCCTGTGCCACGGTCTCGGCAAACAGCTGACGCTCTGGATACTGAAACACCACGCCGACCTTTGCCTTAACCGCGGCGGCGTCTTTCTTGCTTGATAGGTCGAGCCCCAGCGCGTAAACGCTCCCCTCCTGCGGGCGGATTAATCCGTTGAGGTGCTGGACCAGTGTGGATTTACCCGAACCGGTATGGCCTGCTAGCCCCAGGAACTCGCCGCGGCGCACCGTCAAAGACACGTCGCGCAGTGCCCACGGACTGCTAGGGTCGTTTCCCCAAAGAGCCTGTTTGTTCGATTTGCCCGCAGCGGCCGAGCGCTTATGCCAGCGACGGCGCTCGCGGGCGCTCAGCGAATAGCTATACGAAAGGTGCGAAATCTCGATGACGGGCTCCAGCGCGTCTGCGCCATCGATTGCAGAGGAGACGTTGTCGGGAATACGAGAATCGGATGCGAAAGGCCGCCCGGCGATGCCTGTCCTACTCCGCTTGGTATAAGCCTGCGCTATATCGGCGACCATATCCGCCTCGCGCACCCGTGCGCAAATGGGCACGCCCTTCGCGCGAAGCGCCCTGCCAAGACAGCACGATGCCGGCATATCCAGGTTCAGCCGCGCGAGTTCGTCCGCCCGCGTCAAGATCTCCTCGGGCGTACCGAGCATGGCAACGCGGCCCGTCTGGAAGACAGCAACGCGATCGGCCTCAGCGGCCTCTTCCATAAAGTGCGTAATCATCACGATGGTCATGCCGCGTTCGTGCAGCGCGTGGCAGGCCTTCATAAGGCCCTTGCGCCCGCGCGGATCGAGCATCGAGGACGCCTCGTCCAAAATAAGCACGCGCGGCTCCATGGCGAGCACGCCGGCGAGCGCCACGCGCTGCTTTTGGCCACCCGAAAGTGCATGGGTCTCGTGGCGTTCAAAGCCTACCAGGCCCACGCCCTTCAGCGCCTCGCGTACGCGCTGCGCAATTTGCGCCGATGGCACCCCAAGGTTTTCGGGGCCAAAGGCAACATCGTCCTCGACGAGCGTTGCCACCAGCTGATCGTCGGGATTCTGAAACACCATGCCCGCGGTCGAACGAATGTCGTAGACCAGCTCGGGGTCGGATGCGTCCATGCCGTTGATGCGCACTGTGCCCGCATCGGGCTGCAGCAGCGCATTCAGATGCTTAGCGAAGGTCGACTTGCCCGACCCGTTGCCACCGAGGATGCAGAAAAACTCGCCGTCCCCGATGTTCAGATTGACACCGTCAAGCGCCGGCGCGGCACCGTCATAGCTAAAGGAAACGCCCCGACACTCAATCATGCGCGGCCTTTGACCTGGTCCTTCTTGGGCGTAATAAGGTTGGAGACCGCCTTATACACGGCAAGCGTAAGCACCGAGTTAAGCACCGTCTTGATAAGGTTGAACGGCAGCACGGCGGGAAGCATGAGCGGGGCAATGACATCGACCGAGCCATACCAGAACCATACGCCAATGGTAAGGTTTGCGACCATAGACAGCGCCGTAGCGGCAACAACGCCGAGCGCCAGGCCGATCACAGCGCCCTTGTAGGTGTGCATCTTCTGATAGACGATGGCCGCGGGCAGGATATAGCCCAGCGTCGCAACCAAATTCATAAGCGCGCCGACCCAGTCACCCGTGGTAAGCGCATGGATCACAATCGCCATGGCGGCAACAGCAGTACCGGCACCGGGACCATAGGCAAATCCACAAACCATCGCCGGCACCAGCGACGGGTCATACGTCAAAAACGGCGCCGAGGGAAGGATGGGCAGCTGCACATACATAAACAGGGCACCCAAGGCGCACATCAGCGCCATGGTAACGAGCTGTTTGGTGCTCCACCTATTCGTATTCTCAAAATGGATATGCTGCGACTGTTCAGACATAAGATCACCTGCCTCTTTCATCCGGACTCTAACCGTTGGTACTGGAATCTCACCAGTTCAGCCGGCATGCGAACCAACGCACACACGGGTCGCGGACTCATCGGCTCGAACACAGGCACCTCGCCTGCGCCGCGGCACCCCTTTGGCACCGCCCGATTTACCGCCAGTGGGGAATTCCACCCCGCCCTGAAACAGCAATTGCAAGTGTAGCACGAGCAGATGTTCGTGCAAGTATGCCAAGGGTAATTTATGGTGAGGGGAAACGCTCCAGAAATACGCCTCAGATGTTAAAAATGAACTGATCAAGCTATGCGGAGACGCCATAGCCGTGCGAGGATGTCGTCGAGCGCGGGCGCTAGCGCAGGTGCCGCCCGCGATAGCCGGGAGACTCAGCATCGGAATCGGGGGAAGCCAAAGGGTCTGAAGCAGAGGAGACGAAGGGGGCTGCAGGCCTGGAGGCTCCCACGGTCCACCCGTTTCCGTCATCGCCACCAGTCGCGTCGGCGTCCAGCGTCACCGCGGCGGCAACGGCCGCACGCTGAGCCGCGCGCCGCTTCTTGCGCACGTGCCCGGCCATGAAAAGCCCAATCACAATGGCCAGCAGAGCACCCAAAACGCCCAGCGCCACGGCCGTGGTGTTGACGCCCTGTGCCTCCTCGGGCACGGGAACCTCATCCGGAATGCTTGCACGCACGCCCGAGACGAGCAGGCGGTGCGAGTTCACGCCGTAGGGCGTGCAGGTCATGAGCGTCACGCGGTCCTCGCCGGCGGTCACGCGCAACTTGGAGTCGTCGTCGGGCTCGATCACGTCTATGCGGTCGATCTTGTAGCCCAGTTCTTCGCCCATCACCTCGATGTAGAACGAGTCGCCCACCTGAAGCTCATCCAAGCGCGTGAACAGGAGCGAGCCCGGCACGCCACGGTGTCCGGTGAGCACGGCATGCGTGTTCTCGCCGCCCACGGGCAGCGACGTTCCGTACAGGTGGCCGGCGCCCGCGGCGAGCACCTCGTTGGAGGTGCCATGGTACACGGGCAGGTTCACGTCGATCTTGGGAATGCGCACCGAGCACATAAGGCCCGAACCCGCGTCGAGCAGGCCCTGGTACGTGGTGTCTTGCGAGGCGATGGAGTCCTTGGCACCCGTTGCGGTGGAGGCGCCGGAGGTGCTACCGAACGGGTCCACAACCTCGCCGATGACGTCCTGACCGCCGGCGGCCAACTGCTCGTTGTAGGTGCGCGCGTCCGCAAGAGCCTCCTCCGCTTGCGGATAGGGCCAGCCATCCACCGTGTTGGCGGCGGCGGTTACGGCGGCAGTCTGCTCGGCCTGGGACATGGCGCGCAGGACGAGGGGCGTGGCCACGATGACAAAGCCGGCGACAAAGCACAGAAGGGAAAGCAGGCGCAGGGCGAGGGGCGGTTTACGTCGGCTGGGGGAAGCCGGGTTCGAACCGCCGCTCGGCGTGCGCATCGTCGATACGGGCTTGATTGCCTCCATGTGGTTCACCTCCGGTGGTGTGGGTGCGAGGGCACGGTCAAAGCACCGACCCCGCCGCGTGTCCAAGCGCGACGGGGTGCGGCGAAAGGGAGTATGAGAACGCGGCGCGCAGGCGCTGATAGGAGACGACGATCGCCCGCTCGCCGCGTCATCAAGCTAGGGAATCAAGAGCGCATACGTGCACTCAGGGCGAAGGCGGCACCAGCAGCCATGAGCAGCACGCCCACGGTGATGAAAACCTTGATGCCCAAGTCACCGGTCATAGGCAGCTCGGTGAGGTTCTTGGCGTTCTTAACCGTAGCCTGGCCATCGCTGGTCCCAACGGAGATACGATCATCGCCGGTTTTCTTGTTGTAAGACACGGTTGCCGTTTCAGGCGTCCCAGAGAAGGTAGCACCAATAGCGAAGGTAAAGTCAGGCAGGCCGATGTTGGTATAACCGGTCGGAGCCTTGATCTCGTAGACGTGATATGTACCAGCAGGCAGACCCTTCATGGAGATATTGCCGTCGGCATCGGTGGTGAACACGCCGGTTTCTGCGTCAACATTCGGCCTTGCTTCAAGGTCAGACCAAGCGCCGGAATCGGCATTCTTGGCCATGAAAGTCTCAGCATCGTCGTTCACGCGAGCGATGACGAACTGAGCACCCGTGAGATCTTTGGTGGACTTGATGGGGTTGCCGGCCATGTCGGTCTTCAGGATGCCGAAGTCGTAGGTGTACACGCGAACAGTAGGGCCGGTGATCTTGGTGGACTCGTTACCGGGCGTGCGGGAGTACTCGAGCTCAACTAAGTTGGGGTTGCCCACGGAAGCGATCTTCGCGTCCTTGTTGACGGTAGCCTCGAACTTAACGACGACGGTGTAGCCCTCGAGGATCTTTCCATCAGCCTTGGACTTGGAGCCATCGGCCATGTTGACGTACTTCTCCAGGTCGATGGTGGTCACAGTGCCGCCGGTATACTCAGAGTCGGTACCGTTGTAGGCAGCAGTGCCAACGGTGTAATCGGCGCCCTCAGTGAGAGCCACGTCATCCTGGCCAGCCTTCTTCAGGGTGACGGACTTCACGGAGCTAGTGCCAGCCGTCAGGCCCTTGGAAGCGGTATCGATAAGCTTAAACACACGGTGAGGGTTGGTGATGTCGTAGCCGGTGTAGGTCGGAATGTCGGAGCTGAGCTCATACTCGACCTTGCCGCCGATGCGGGCGTCAGCCTTGGAGTAATCACTTGCAACGGTGCCGGTAACAGAGCTACTGATCTTCTTGTGAACGGTCGGCACGTTCATCTTCAGCGTGACGCTGCCCCAGTTGGCAGTCTCCGTGGAATAGTCGGCAAGCTTGGTGGCGACGATTATGGGGATGGACTGCGTTGTCGGATCGCCCGTAGTGTCCTTCAGGAGCCACAGGCCCTGCTCGCAGGCGTTCTCGGAACCGGCGACACTGCTCTGGAACCCAGTCTTAGTAGCCGTGGTGTCATTGTCCGCGAGCTTCTTGGAGAGCGTCGTCGCGAACGTGCGCAGCGCTGACGAATCTCCACCCCACGGATTGGAATTCTCGGGAGTACTGTTCTTGAAGCTGTTGGCAACAAGCCAGCCGATCGGGTTGTTGTCTTTGTCGCCCGCAGCGTTGTAGTAGTTGCGGTCTGCCTCGTACTCTTTGCGCTGAGCCTCGGTCATCGAGGCCTCGATCTCGCCCACAAGCTCGTTATTGGTGTCGATGAGGAACGTGAGCTTGCCGTCGGCGGAGTCAACGTTTTTCAGCGAGGCGAGCTTCCAGCCGTCGAGTTTGTGCGTTGCATTATCGTTGGAGGCGTTGGTGATAGTGATGGTGCCCTCCGTCGGCTGTACGGGATCCACAGCCTTGGCCGTGGACGCACCGCCCACCAGGCCGGTTACGGCGATCGCTACGGCGGCGGCGCCGGCGATCAGCTTTTGTACGAATCGGTTCATGATTCCCCTTTCAGAAATGAGCCCGACATTCATAAACATCTATCTACCAGCGCCATCGGACGAATCGTCCTGGCGGCGCTTTGTAGCGAACCAATACGCTCCCGCGGCGATGCCGCCCAGAAGCATGAGACCGGCGCCCACGAGGAGCATGGAGTTTTCGGTCCACCCCGCGCCGGTGAGCGGGAGGTCCGTGAGGACTTTCACGTTAGTGAAGGTGGAAGCGGGGATGGCGTCGGGCGCGGCGGCGGAGGGTTGAACCTCGACGCCCTGCCCGTCCTTACCCAGGGCGTTGCCCATGTCGTCCTTCACCTGCGTGACCGTGGTGGAGGTGGTGAGGCCGGAGCGCTTGCCATCGACCGTGGCGGCCTTTACCGTAACGGCCACCTGGTACTCGGCCTTGGAGTAGCGGAGCTTGTCGATGGCACCGGTGGTAGGCGCGACCTCCTTCACCGTGTAGGTATAGGTCTTGGCGCCAGTCGGGTTCGAAGCGTCGTTCGTGACGAGTTGCTCTTTGGAGAACGAGATTTCGCCAAAAGATGCCTCGATGTCGTTGACCTTGGTAGAGTCTGCGGGAGCGACGGAAATAAGCTTCGGGTCAGGCTTAGGCGCGCTATCCTTATTTGGCCCCGTAGCCTCGATGCTGAAGTCGAACGCAACGTATTTTTTACCGCTGGAATCCTTCGGCCAATCCGTATTGCGAACAGATTTGGTCACCGGGATCGTCACGGACGTGGTGGCGAGAGAATCGGAGATGTACGCGTTGCCGCCCTCGTCGAAAGTCAGCTTTTTGTCCTCGGCCCACGTAGTGGAGCCGTTCTCATTGGACACCGTGAACTTATAAACCGTATTGTTCAAGTTGTAGCCAAGCGGAGCTTGGGTCTCAACAAGCGTGTACGTACCCGGCAGCAGACCCTCGAGCGTGAACTTGCCAGGCGCGGTGTCGGTGTCTGCCCAAGTGGTTTCGCTCGGAGTCGATTGGTCACTCACGGTCCAGGACTGCGCCTCAATCAAGCCATCGGCACCCAGTTTCGCAAGCTTCCACTCGGAACCAGCCAATGGAGTGTGTTCTGCATCGTCCTTCTCCACCTTGGCCCAAGACACCGTACCGGCAATCTTGGTGTTGGCGATAGCACCCTTGGGGTTAGAAGAGTCGTTAGAAGAGTCGAACGGATGCTGCGTTCCGTTCGTGTCCACGTAGCCCTGGACATAGTTCACCGACTCACCAGCTTTGTTCATGGTTGCGTAGTAGATCTTGTCCGAAACCTGGTAACCCTCCGGCGCCGTCACCTCTTTGATGTAATAGGTGAATGCCTGATTAGAATCCGAGATCTCCTTACTCGGATCGGCCTTCTGGTTCAGATAGTTGAACTGAAGCTCGCCATCACCCGAAGCGTAATCATTTTCGCTACCGTCAATCACCTTCACAATAGGGTCTTTGCCATCGACGGCATCCGAGACAGAACCATAGATAGCCCATGCCGAACCTTTTAGCGGCGTGGAATCAACAGAGTCCACTTTGCTCCATGCAATGGAGGAACCGTCCGGTGTATACGAGCCAGACCACGGGAAGTTGTGACGCTCCTGGTCCATATCGATGACGGAAGCCGAGTCACCCTCGAGATTTGTGAAGTTGTACGCGACCATAGGGTTGTTCATCATGAAGTCTTCGCCCACGTACACACGACCGTTGGTGGTCACATGGTCGTCGAAGCTTCCGTTGGGAACGAGAATCGATCCGATCATAGCCGCGGCGGGGTCATCGTCGGTCCACTTGTTGTCGCTGCCGCCCCAGTCCTTTCGACCCTCGCCTGCGATGCCGCCGCGAATGGTAAGGCTGGTAGTTTTCTCGAAGTTCCACATGATGGACTGGGAGGCCAGCGAGTATTTCGTGCCAAGTGGTGCGCCAAGGGGTTTATCGACGTACTGACTCTCGTAACCGCGAGATATTTCATCATCGCCCCACCAGAAACGCCAGCCATTGTGGAACTCAACAGGATCAGCACCTGTAACGTTTACGACAATGGATGCGCCTTCGGGGACATTGGTGAACTTAAAGTCGACGCCGCGGTAGTAGACGCCATCCTTCCAGTTGGAGAGCTCGGAACCGGCGATGGTGAAGACCTGTTGCATAGATTTTCCATCGCCGGTAAAGGTGATGAGTCGCTCGGTGTTGCAAATCTCATAGCTCGGGATTCCGGTATCAAGCGCACCGGAAACAGACTTTTTTTCACCATCGAATTTGAGTGTATAGCTTGTTCCCTTGTTATCGTACTTGTTGATGACGTATTTGTCGTCATTGCTCGCGAAACCATCCGTGGTGACCTTGCCGGTATCTGCAAACGAGGCGAGCTGTTTCGATAGCTTCGAGAGATATCCATCTGCGCCGTTGTAGCTCGAATAATCGTTATTGTTGACATTAGTCAAATCAACAGTTTGATTGAACAGGTCGCTCTTCAGAGCGTTCTCGCCAGCGTACCAATAACCCTGGGTTTTCACCACAGACTGGCGCCCGTTGTTAGTATCCCGATCCCAATAGGAATAGGTAATGGGGCCGGCGATCTTTGCGGTGTAGTCATAGCCCTTGGGATCCGTTTTCGCCTGGCCGACCCAAGCACCCTTGGTCCAAGCACCAACCGTCGCAGTCTCTAAGGTCGTTCCCAGACCGGTGTTCATATTCTCAATCGAGCTGTTTATACCGGCGACCGCAAGCACCGTGCTTTTGTCGACAGGACGAAACTGGGAACCAAAACCAACGGTGCCGAAACGGAAGCCATCGCCGCCCCAACTCGCCTTGATAGGATTCATGGCAAGCTTGCCACGGACCACGGTAAGGCCCTCCGCCTCAGCGGCATATGAGCCGGTGGGGGCGTTATTCTCATCAAGAGTGCGAGTGTTGCTCGGCTTACCACCGATGTACATGTCGCGGCCGACGTAGGTGGCAACGCCGGGATCGGGGGTGGAGACATTGATATTTGTACCGATACCGATAGACGTGGGAACGTAAATTCCCGGCTCCACGGTGGCCGTCGCTCCCGCTGAAGCCGCATTCTCATTCTGAGCCTGCTCAGCACTATTTAAAGAGCCAGCCTCGCCGCCATCGGTCCCGTTGCTATTCTGGTTTTCGTCATCCTCGCTGGTGTTACCTACAGCAGTGAAGTCACTTGAGGAACCCCCCCCCCATCACGGTTTCCTCGGTAGAAACCGTCTGGGTGTCGTTGGCGATGGCCTGCGAGATCGGGGGCATAACGAGCGACAGCACCAGGCTCAAAACGGAAGCTCCGCACAAAACACCTGCTAGCACACGATGTGCCGCTTTATTGTTCTGCTTGGATTTATCTGAATTTGCCGTCATCGATGTCTCCTCCCCAAGAGACCGCGATCTTGCTCTTCCGCGAATTAACCTTGAGTGCGCAACCTATAATTGCTCGCGCTCGATATGCATAATATTACTTATTGTTTAAACAACGAAAAGCCCGATTCTGTCGATTTCTTTTCTCAGAGTCTTTGTTCTTGACACTTATTCAAATTATGCAGTGTTATTCGATTTTTTCAGTTTTAGGAACCCGCAGGTAGAGTTGTTGGCAAATATAGGTAAATGACACTTTGCTGTTATTTGTACAACATTTTGTTTTAACCCGTTCAATCTGTGAACGGTCGATATTTGGCTGTGAGTGGTCGCTCATTTACCTGCAGGGATAACCTACAAACTAGATAGTCAATCCCCATACAGCCAATGTTAACGCCAACATGTTCATATATTTATTCTAGAAACTGCCGCCTGTTCCCCGCGTCGAATCGCCTCGGGACAAAAAAGGGACGTAAAAATGATTGTCGGAACATTTTTAAGGACGAACTTGCTCCCACTCGCAGCCTGAAGCCTTAATCCGCACGAGCATATCTTCTTCCGCGGCCTTCCCCCTCTTGCCTTAGGTAGCCCTTGCCCACAAGGGAGTTCAGCTGACGTACCGTCTTCGTCTTCTCGTATCCGGTCACCTCCGACACGGTCGAGCGCGACACGAGCCTGTTCTCCGGAATGGCATCGAGCACCAGCCGTTCCTCGTCCGTCAGCGCGCATCGTCTATCGATGAAGGGGAGCTTGACGGAGATGTAGCCGTCGCCCACCTCGAAACTCGGTGAAGACCCGGTGCCCTCGTACGCACGCCTTATACGGCGCACGCCCGTCCCAAACTTCTCAATGAGCCCCGCGCGGAACATGCTCTCGGCAAGCACTGGGTTCCTGAGCAGGGAGAAACGACCCTCGAGGTACGCTTCTTTCGTCATTCCCGGAACCAACCCTCCCGGCGAGACGATCTCCGCATCGTCATCTGAAAGCGAGATCCTTACGCATGCGTCCACATCCCAGGTGCGATGCGCGAGGGCATTCGCAATGGCCTCGCGGAAGGCTTTTTTCGGAATCCTTTCCACCGACACCCTGTCTGCGCCCTCAATGGCCTCGTACTCGCAATACCTTTCGAAAAACGCTATCGCGCGGTCGAACTGAGCGATCACAGAAACGCCCTTTACGGTTTCCCTATCAAGAATAGTATCGTGGTCCGCCCCGAACTTAGCCATGTCAATTCCTGAGAACGCATTCTCGTCGGCGAGCAACGCCGCAGCATTGGTAAACGCGTCTCCGTCGAGCAGGCCGAGTGTCCTCATGACGTCGTTCGTCAGGGCATTGACGCCCAAAGCACTTGACAGCCTCTTTCCCAAAACGGTGAATTCAAGGTCGCCAGAACGGGCGGGCAGCGCATCGAAACTGAGGTTCTGCCCTTCCAGAATGAGGCGTTTCAGCTCCACGCCGTCCACCTCAACCGTTGCGGAGTCCGACCTTCTGTATGCCTTACCACCGCTCAAATAGGGTTTATCAAGCCCCTCCTCTACCGAAAGCACGACCGTTCTTCCATTTTCTCCTATCTCAAGAAGAAACGACGGACGCGGCGAAATCGAGTCGTTGATCCTGTTCTCGATGTCTAGGCATGCCTGCTTAGGGTTATCGAGCCCCACCACAGCGCCATCGTCGTCGACACCGAACACTATGCGACCGCCGTTGAAATTAGCGAACGCGCTCACCGTCTTCAAAAAGCCCCTGTTGATTTCGGATTTGTATTCCAGGTCATCAGTTTCTCTCTGCATAGCCGCTCCTATCCCTAAATCGTTGCAACGATTGTACAACGATTATCAAATCGTTGTAGATACGACGCAACGACTACGGAGCGTTTTGCCTTTGCTGCGCAAGGTCATCGAGAATCTGTAATATAGCCAGCCGAAATAAACGAGGACCACAGATCAGCCAGGGTTTTTCATTGAATATCCCTTTTGCCTTTATATACACAAAAAGCGCCCCTTGGGGCGCTTCTGAGGGGCTCAGAGGCCGCAGCGAACCGTTCGCAGTCGGGCCCTCGAAGGCCTCGTTACTTAAGCTCAGGCCAGAAATCCTTGTTGGCCTCGATCATGTCGTCAAGAATCTCCTTGGCCACCTTCATGGACGGGACCGTCTTGTTGAGCGTGAACGCCTTGAGCGCCTTCTCATACGAGCCCTCGATGCACGCCTCGACCACGAGCTTCTCGGAGTTGAGCTGCTGCATCATGAGGCCCTGCTGGAACAGCGGGATGTTGTCGCGCGAGATGACCTCGGGGCCGTTCTTGCCAATGTAGGCGGGCAGCTCCACCATCGCGTCATCTTCTCCAGCTCGCTTTCTAGGGCGGAGCGCTCGTAGCGCTTGCCGAGTGTCTTGCCCGGGACCGTCTTGGCCTCGCTCCCCTCGCCGCGCATGCAGAATTTGAACTCGCCGGCCTTATTCTGGACGACGTCTATATAGAGTCGGTCCATGAACACAAGCGTCACATTGCGGTAGGGAGCTGGTAGCAGCATGCCACCCTACAGCTCGTCCAGCGACACAAACTGCACGGATGGATTCGCGGAGCGGGCATCACCCGAAACCGCAAAGCGCGAGAACACGTAGAGCGCCTTCGCATCGAAGCCCTTCACCAAGCCGCGCTTCGATTCGAGCTTCCCCACCACCTCCGAGACATTGAAGTCCCTACGGTACTTGCACTCCCCCACTATCATCTGCTTGGTAACCCTGTTCGCCGCCACCACGTCGATATCGGTCTGCGACCGAGTCGTGGGGTCGGTCCCCCACCATGAGCCGACCGTCGTGATCGGAAACGGCAGCGCTCGGCTCCTCGATTGAGCAACAAGCCATTCCAGGCAAACACCCTCAAACCTATGACCCAAGTACTCATCGAGCATGGAATCGGGAAACGAAGCCAGGACCTCGCCGCCCATCCCCGCCTCAATATCGGATACATAGGGCATGACGAACCTGAACCAAAACGTAAAGCATGCGTCCTTTATACGGTAGATTCCGCGCTTGCTCGTTTGCGCGTTTTCGCCAAAAGGCACCACACGCTCAATAAGTCCCAGGTCAATGAGCGTCTTGAGGTATTTCGGCAGGCTTGTTGCCGCCAGCCCCGTCTTTCCCGCCAACTCGTTGGTTCGATTTGCACCCGCGGATATCGCGCGCAAAATCGAGCTATAGAGAGCCGGTTCCGAGAGCTCCTGCCTAAGCAGCCCCATAGGCTCCTCGTATAAAAACCCAGACGGGCTAAAGTACAGGCGCGCAAGGTTTTCCCTCAGGCTTTTCTCGGGGTCAACCTGCGACAAGTAATACGGCACGCCGCCAAAGCAGCCATAAAAGCGAAAGGAATCCTGGGCGTCCATATCGCCGAGCATCTGCCTCGCGTCCGTATACCTCAGTGGCAAAATGCGCATCTGCGCCGTACGCCTCCCAAAAAGAGGGCTCTTTCTCCCCAGCACCCGACTTTCCATGAATCCTTGGTTGCTGCCGCACAAGATCATGAACAAGCCCGTGTTCTTGAATTTATGGTCTATCGCTATCTGCAACGCTGACGGGAGTGCTTCATTGCGAAGCGCCGCATATGGAAACTCATCGAACACGAAAACGAACGGGTCCTCCTTGGCACGCTCTGCCAAAAAGTCAAACGCCGCGCTCCAAGACTCGAACGACCCCACGATGTTTGTAGCAGAAAAGAATTCCTTGATCTTGTTGGTGAAGTCCAGCAAGTTGTTCGCATCGCTCTGCTCGAGCGCGGTAAAGTAGAGCGTTCGCTTGTTGCGAGCGAACTCCATGGTGAGCGTTGTTTTGCCCACACGGCGGCGGCCGTAGAGAACCACCATTTGGAAATCGCCCGTTGCATAAAGCCGTTCAAGCTCTGCCAGCTCGTCACCACGTCCAACAAACATAGCGGACCACCTTTCGCTGATATTATTCTTTTGAGTATAATACTTTCGAGAATAATATTCGCCGAGACAGCTACCGGGACACGTATCCCTAGCAACCACGTCCTCCGCCCACGCCGACCTCAAGGCCGTAAACGCAGGGAATCCGGGGGCGTGACGGGGGCTTCTCTCCGGAACATTCCGCACTGATATCTTCTGTATTGAAGACGTCGATGGTGCACCCGTATACCATTGACGTCGACACCATCAGATGCGGACCGCGCGGTGACCCCACATTCCGCTGGCGCCCACAGGGCTGCCCTCGTTTCCTGACATGTCCCGCGCGGGCCGCGGCGAGCCGAGACCGCCGCATGACCTAATAGGAGCATGGAGCGATACCGCGGACCCGAACAACCGCATTCTATCGCGCCCTGTCAGTGTGCCGTCTGCCCGGTCCAGGCGAGCACGGAAAGAACGGAGCGAGACATGCAAAACGAATCGACACCCGGCGCCCGCGGGCCGGTCTTCTGCGGGGTCGACACCCACGCCGACTCGCACTGGCTGTGCGTCCTGGACTGGAGGGGCCGCAAGGTCCTGTCCCGCCAGTTCCCCGCCGACGCGGCGGGCTACGAGGCGCTCGCCGGGGCGATCGCGGCGGCCGGGGAGCCGGCCTGCATCGCGATGGAGGGGACGTCTTCCTACGGGGCGGGCCTCACCAGGCACCTCGCGTCGCTTGGGATGCCCGTGCGCGAGGCGCCCTCCCCGGCGAGGATGCAGAGGAGGCGCCCGGGGCAGGGAAAGTGCGACGAGTCGGACGCGGAGAGGGCGGCCCGCGCGGCGATGTCCGGCTCAAGGCTCGGGACCCCCAAGAGCCAGGACGGGTGGGTCGACGGGGTGCGCTGCATGCTCGCGGCGCGCTCCGGGGCGGTGAAGGCGCGGACCTCGGCGATCAACACCGCGAGATCGCTGCTCACCACCGCGCCGGAGGGGCTCAGGTCGAGGTTCCGCGGCATGGGAGGGCCGAGGCTGATGGGGGAGCTCCCCTCCGTGCGCGCCGAGGGCGCGCTGGGCGCCGCGCTCGGCGCGCTGGCGGACCTGTGGGCGGCGGCGCGCGACGCGGCGCTCGACATGGAGCGCGCGATCGAGGCGTCCCTGGAGGAGAACTGCCCCGCGCTGCTGGCGATGTACGGGTGCGGGCCCGTGAGCGCGGCCAAGCTCGCGGTCGCGGCCGGGGACAACCCGGGCAGGCTGCGCTCCGAGGCGTCGTTCGCGGCGATATGCGGGGCCTGCCCCATCCCCGCCTCGAGCGGCAAGACCGTGAGGCACAGGCTCAACAGGGGCGGCGACCGGCAGGCGAACAGCGCGCTGCACGAGATCGCGAGGCAGAGGGTCATGCGCGACCCCGAGACCGCCGAGTACGCCGAGAGGGCCAGGGGGCGGGGAAAGAGCGACAGGGAGGTCATGAGGTGCCTCAAGCGCTACGTGGCCAGGGAGGCGTACCGGGCGCTGATGCGCCCGCACGAGATCAGGAGGCCCGAGGACGCCTCGGAGCTCGTGGCGGCCAGGCGCGCGGCGAAGGTCAGCCAGGTGAGGGCGGCGTCCATACTGGGCACCAGCGAGAAGTACATCTCGATGCTGGAGAGGGGCCAAAGGGAGCTCAAGCCCATAAGGAGGGCCTACGAGGCATGGGTCGAGGCCGGACTTCCGCTCGATTGGGACAGGCAGGCCTTCGAGGCCGAGCGCAAAATGGATTCTAAAAAACACCTTGCCAAATAGGAGCCTCTTTGCATGTCCGAGGACGTTCCGGAGAGAAGCCCCCGTCACGCCCCCGGATTCCCGGTGGGAGTTCTAGACCTTGTCGGCCTTAGTACATACCGCCGCCCTGCTGACCAGCGGTAGCAGCAGCGATAGCGTCCTCAAGCTGAGTGTTCTTGGGCACATCGGAGACGGTAGCCTCGGTGATGAGGATCAGGCTGGCGACAGAAGCAGCGTTCTGCAGGGTGACGCGGCTGACCTTGACGGGGTCGAGGACGCCCATCTCGATCATGTCGCCCCACTCGCCGTTGGCAGAGTTGAGACCCTGGCCGGCGGGCAGCTCGGCAACCTTGTCGACCACGACAGCGCCCTCAAAGCCAGCGTTCTTGGCGATGGTAGCGACCGGAGCAGTCAGAGCCTTCTTGACGATGTCGACGCCGATCTTCTCCTCGGGGTCGTCGATCTCGACAGCATCGAGCGCAGGAGCAGCGTCCATGAAGGCGACGCCGCCGCCGGCGACGATGCCCTCCTCGACAGCAGCACGGGTAGCCTGCAGGGCGTCCTCGACGCGGTGCTTGATCTCCTTGAGCTCGGACTCGGTAGCAGCGCCGACCTTGATGACGGCAACGCCACCGGAGAGCTTGGCCAGGCGCTCCTGGAGCTTCTCGCGGTCGAAGTCAGAGGTGGTGTTCTCCATCTCACCCTTGATCTGAGCGATACGAGCGTCGATGGCCTCCTTGGAGCCAGCGCCGCCGACGACGACGGTGTTGTCCTTGGAGATAGTGACGGACTTAGCGGTACCGAGCATATCTGCGGTGATGTCAGCGACCTTCACGCCCAGCTCGTCCAGGGCAGCCTGGCCACCGGTGAGGACGGCGATGTCCTCCAGGATGCGCTTGCGGCGATCACCGTAGCCCGGGGCCTTAACGGCGCAGACGTTGAGGGCGCCACGGATCTTGTTGAGGACCAGGGTAGGCAGAGCCTCGCCGTCGATGTCCTCAGCGATGATGAGCAGGCCACGGCCAGCGCGCTGGACAGCCTCGAGAACAGGCATGATGTCCTGGACGCTGGAGATCTTCTGGTCGGTGATGAGGATGTACGGATCCTTCATCACGGCCTCCATGCGGTCGTTGTCCGTGACGAAGTAAGCGGAAACATAGCCCTTGTCGAACTGCATGCCCTCGACGGTGTCGATGGTGATGTCGAACGTCTGGGAATCCTCGACGGTGATGACGCCGTCCTTGCCCACGACCTCCATGGCCTCGGCGATCTTCTCGCCGACCTCGGGGTCACCGGCGGAGATGGTACCGACGGAAGCGATCTGCTCCTTGGTCTCGACCGGCTTGGCCTGCTTCTTCATCTCGGCGACAGCGGCGTTTACAGCCTTGTCGATGCCGCGACGGATGGCCAGCGGGTTGGCGCCGGCGGCGACGTTGCGCAGACCGTCGTTGACGATAGCCTGAGCGAGCAGGGTTGCGGTGGTGGTGCCGTCACCCACGGTGTCGTTGGTCTTGGTGGCGACCTCCTTCACCAGCTGAGCGCCCATGTTCTCGATGTTGTCCTCGAGCTCGATCTCCTTGGCGACGGAAACGCCGTCGTTGGTAATGGTCGGGGCACCGAACGTGCGCTGCAGCGCAACGTAGCGACCCTTGGGGCCCATGGTGACGGTAACGGCGTCGGCCAGAGTGTTGACGCCCTTGGCAAGCTTAGCGCGGGCATCGGTGTTGAACGTAATGTTCTTTGCCATGGTAGGTAATCCTCCAAAAGAAATGTGACTCGCGTCGCCGCTTCCGAGTCCTATGCGGCGGGCGCGTTCAAAGACGAATCAGAGATTCTGACGAGACTAGGCCTCGACGACAGCGTAGATGTCGTCGGCGCGCATCAGCAGATACTTCTCGCCGTCGACCTTGACCTCGTTGCCACCGAACTTACCGTAGATGACAACGTCACCGACCTTGACGTCCATGGGGATGCGCTCACCCTTGTCGTTGACCTTGCCGGCACCCACGGCAACGATGGTGCCGCGCTGCGGCTTCTCCTGAGCGTTGCTGGCGATATACAGACCAGAAGCGGTCTTCTGCTCGGCCTCGTCGGGCTTGACCAGAACACGATCTGCAAGCGGCTTCAAAGACGACATGCTTGTCTCCTCCTTTTTGGGCCGCGCGGTTATGCCACGCGAATTAACCCTTTTTGTTTGCGTACGCGTTGAATGGTACCCACGAATGGCGGGTTATACAACACGGAGTCAAAAAATCTTATTTTTTGGCACTTAGATTTTCTGAATGCCGGGGGATAACTTAGCAGTGGCTCCCGTGTGGCTCCGGAGGGGCGGGGCATAAGGTTTCCTGCTCGGGCAGTCCTGCTCGCACGAAGGCCACATTAAGTGGCCTTCGGCTCGTGCGGAACTCGCGATAAACCTTATGCCCCGCCCCTCCGGAGCCACACGGGAGCCAGGTTAACTAATTCGGACCCGGCATTCAGAAAAGCCAGTGCAGCAAAATGGCGATGCGGATGGGGTTAGTGCTCGTAGATCAAGTTACCTGCCAGATAGGTGGCCTGCACCTTGGTAGCCTGGAGCTCTTGGGGGTCGATGGTGAGCGGGTTTTGGTCTAGGACTACCAGATCGGCGTATTTGCCGGGTTCCAGGCTGCCGAGGCTTTGCTCGTCGCCCGCTGCATAGGCGCTGCCCAGGGTGTAGTTGCGCAGGGCTGTTGCTGCATCGATGCGCTCGCTCGGCAGCCAGCCGCCCTCGGGCCAGTGGCTTTTGGGGTCCTGGCGCGTGATAGCCGTGTAGAGCACGTTCATGCTGGTAACGGGCGTGATAGGGCTGTCGGTACCGAAGGCTTGGCGAATGCCGCGCTGTTTATAGGTCGCAAACGGCCACATGATGCGGCTGCGCTCCAGGCCCAGATCGCGCTCCGGTCCGCCCGGGTCGAGCGTAATGTGACAGGGTTGGCTCGAAGCAACCACGTTGAGCTTGCGCAGGCGATCGATGTCCTCGGGCAGAAGGTTCTCCAGGTGCTCGAGCGTGTTATGGCCGTGCTGGGGCAGGCCGTACAGGTCGGCCGCCTCCTCGAAGATATCCAGCGCGGCATGAATCGCACCGTCACCGATGACGTGGATGCGCACGGTGTGACCGCGCTCCGCGGCCGCCAGAACCAGTTTGCGCATGCGCTCAGCCGGGACCGTCAGACGGCCCTGGTCGCCCGGGAAGCGCGGATTGGTATAGGGCTCGGTGAGATACGCCGTGTGTTCGCTCGACACGCCGTCGAAGAACTGCTTAAAGCCCGGTGCCGAGAGCAGCACATTGTTCGCGTAACGCGCCTGCAGCTCTTCCAAGCGCGACTGGTCATCCAGCAGCGTGGGGAACAGATGGGCTCGGATGCCCAACTTGCCGGCTGCCTGCAGTTTGTCGTAGACGTCGTCGCGGATAAAATCGCAGCCCGGCATGGGCATGAGCGACATATCGCATATCGAGGTGATGCCCTGCTCGGCCATACGCCTCATTTGATCGGCGTAAGCGCTTGCAATGCGATCCTCCCCCAGCCACTCAAGGCAGCGCGGTAGCAGCTGCATGGCAGCCGCCTCGTGAGCAATGCCCGTGAGCTCGCCGTTTGCATCCTTGTCGTAACTGCCGCCCGCTGGCGGCTCGCTGTCGCGTGTGACGCCGAGCGCCTCGAGTGCGCGGCTGTTGAGCCAAAGCGTGTGCCCGTCGCCCGAATACATAACGCAGGGACGATCGGGGAATGCCGCATCGAGCGACGCCTTGGTAGGATGCTCGGGCGGGTCCCAACGGTAATCACGCCAGCCCTGCGTCACAACCCAAGCGTCGTCGGGCAGGTCCCGGGAAAACTCGAGCGCGTGTTGCACCAGTGCCGCCTCGGACGTGCCCATATCCATGAGCATGTACGGCGAGGAGCCGACCGAGGTATGGAAGAAGTGCAGATGAGCGTCATGAAAGCCGGGGCAGACAAACTGCTCGCCGTAGTCGATAACCAGCGTGGCGGCGGGAGCGGCGGCGATCACGTCATCGGGCGCACCGGCTGCGACGATACGGTCGCCTGCGATGGCGATCGCCAACTCGCGGGCGGTATCGATGCCGTCTTGGGCGGTAAAAACGTTCTTGGAGCGGATGATCCGATCGATATGTTGCATGGGCATCCCCATCTCTGGCAGGAAATTCAACACCC
>URJD01000010.1 GCA_900548075.1 uncultured Collinsella sp. | reverse complement strand
AGTTCAAAAGCCCGCGCGCCTCGGCCTCCAAGATGGCGGCGGCGATGGTGGGCGTTGTGGTCTCAAAGCCCACGCCCATAAAAATGACCGGACGATCGGGGTTTTGCTCGGCAATGTCGAGCGCGTCGAGCGGGGAGTAGACGATGCGGATGTCGCGCCCTGCCGCCTTTTGCGCGGCGAGCGAGGTGGACGATCCGGGCACGCGCATCATGTCGCCAAAGGTGGTGATGATGGCGCCGTCTATGTTGGCGAGCGCGATTGCGTGGTCGATGTCGCGGTTGGCGGTAACGCAGACGGGGCAGCCCGGTCCGCTCAGCAGCTTGAGCCCGACCGGCATAATGGAGCGAAAACCATAGCGGCCGATGCTCACGGTGTGCGTGCCGCAGACTTCCATAAGGTTGATGGTGCGATCGCCGACGAGTTCATGGATGCGTTCGATGAGCTCGCGGGCCAGCTTGGAATCGCGAAATGCCGAAAAGTCGATACCGGAGCGAGCCGGCTGTCCGGCCGCCACTAGTATGCCTCGGCCGGGTTGCTGGCCAGCTGGTCTTCTTCGACTAACTCGGTCATGGTATTAACGAGCTCGAGCGTCTCCTGCGCTTCCTGCTCGTCGACGATCTGGATGCCAAAGCCGGCGTGCACGAGAATATAATCGCCAACCTGCGCCGTCGGCACGAGTCGCAGCGACACGGGGCGCTCGATGCCCATCATGTCGACGGTGGCCTTGAGGTCGTCGTCGCGTTTGACTACTTTGCCGGGAACGGCAAGGCACATATTGTTCCCCTTTTATACGCTTTGCGCTGGATGGGCGCTTAATAATCCATCAGTTGATGGTAGCGCTCACAGGGTTTGCGGGCAAACGCGTTACGCCTGTGAGACGACTGGGCACAGCAGAGTGTGAGGGCGAGCTACTGCGATGCAATCTGCGCAAGACGAGCGCTTGCGACCGCCGCCTGACCGTAGGCGATGCAGCCGTCATTGACGGGTACGGTGTGGGGGACAAGGACAGTAAGGCCTGCGCTTTTGAGCTCGCGGGTGAGGAGCTGGAGCAGAAGTCGGTTCATGAACACGCCGCCCGAGAGGGCGACGGTGTCGATGCCCTCGCGCGCGCAGATACCGCTGGCGATGTGTGCCGAGGAGCGCGCGACGGCGACATGGAAGTCGAGCGCGAGCCTGTCGACGGGCGCCCCGGTTTCAATTCCCTCCAAAAGTGCTTCAAAGAGTGCTTTCTGGTCTAACAACGATGGGCCAGATTCGGAATGGCCGGCGTTGTCGTCGGGAAAATGGGCACCTTCGCTGTCGAGCGCGCGCCAGGCGGCGGCTTCGAGCTCGATGGCGGGTTCGCCCTCGTAAGTCGCCTGGTCGCAAATGCCTAGGATCGCGGCAGCGGCATCAAACAGGCGACCCATGCTGCTGGTGCGCGGGCTGTTGATGCCGCGCTCGATCATCGTTGCCGTTATGCTGCGCGTTTGCTCGTCAAGGCTGTTCAAGAGCCCCACGGCTCCCGGGTGCTCGAGTAGGCCGAACTCACTTAGCAGGGAAAAGGCATTGCGGCGGGCATCGTGTACGGATGCGGCGCCACCGGGAAGTGCCCAGGTGCGCAGATGCGCGACGCGCTCAAAATCGGAGAGACGGGCGATAAGAAACTCGCCGCCCCATATGGTGCCATCGGTGCCGGCACCCGTGCCGTCGAAGGCGATACCGAGGACGCGTGCATCGGGCGCAAGCCGGCCTGCGGCAATCGCCTCTGCCATTACGCTCGCGATGTGCGCATGATGGTGCTGGACTTCGATGAGCGGCAGATTGTGCTCCCGTGCCTGTTCGCGCGCCCATTGGCTCGACAGATAGCTGGGATGCATGTCGCATGCCAGGGCGGCAGGCGCCAGGTCAAAGAGGTTTTCCAGACGCGAGCGCGCGGCGCTCCAAGCATCGAAAGTCGCGCCGTTTTCGACATCGCCGATATGCTGCGACACAAAACAGGCCGCATGGCCGTCGGCGTCCTCGCGCGTGAGTGCGACCGTGGCTTTTTGCTGCGGCCCACAGGCGAGTACGCAGGGCGTGGTGCCGTCGAGCGCCGGCAACGACAGCGGTTGCGGCGCATATCCGCGTGCACGACGTACGGGCATGACGGCCCCGTCGACCACGCGTACTACGGAGTCGTCGTAGCGCGACAGAATCGCGCGGTCGTTGCCGAGCAGCGCGTCGGCGATGCCGGCGGCAACGAGATGCTCCCATGCAAGGGCGTCGTCGGTCTCGATGGGCTCTTCGCTCAGGTTTCCGCTGGTCATGACGATTGCGTGCATACCGTGCGCTGCAGCCGCGGCGAGCAGCAAATGTTGAAGTGGGGTGTAGGGGAGCATGACGCCGAGCTCGGGCAAGTCGTGCGCGACGGATGGCGCGAGTTCGAGGGCGTTGGGAGAATCGCCGTCGTTCCCGCAAACAGCCCGCCGGCGCAGCAGCACGATGGGGCGGATACTGCCAGCGAGCAGATCGCGTTCAGCATCGTCGATATGACACAGGCGCCCGGCATCGGCAAGACTGCGCACCATGACGGCAAGTGGTTTGTTACTGCGGCGTTTGCGATGGCGCAGCTCGGCCACCGCCTGCTCGTTGGAGGCGTCGCATGCCAAGTGAAATCCGCCCAGTCCCTTGATAGCGACGATACCGCCGTTGGCCAGTAGCTCAACACAGCGGTCGATAATGGCGTCGCTGGTCTCGCGTGTGGTGCCGACGGCCGGTATCGCGGACGAATTCCCGTACGCATCGCCGTTCACAGCCTCGCGCCACGTAATATGCGGCCCGCAATCAAAGCAGGCATCGGGCTGTGCGTGAAAGCGGCGGTCGAGTGGATCGGCATACTCTGCGGCGCAGGCGGGGCACATGGGGAAACGGTCCATCGATGTGGCCGCTCGGTCATAAGGCAGCGATCGGATGATGGTAAAGCGTGGGCCGCAGTTAGTGCAGTTGATAAAGGGGTAGTGATAGCGTCGGTCGGCGGGATCGAACAATTCGCGCAGGCAATCGTCGCAGGTAGCGATGTCGGGCGAGACGAGCGTCGTGTGCGCGGTCTGGTCCTGCGATGCTACGATGCGAAAGCCCTGTTCGTTGGCGGCATCCCAACCGTTGGCTGCCAAGTCCACAACCTCGACATGCTCTACGCGGGCTGCCGCAGGCGCATGCTCAGAAAGCGCGGCAACAAAAGCATCGAGCGCATCGGCCGGAGCGTGCGCCTCGATATGCACGCCGTCGCCCGCATTGAGCACCCATCCGCAAATGCCATGTGCCATGGCCTCGCGATACACAAACGGTCGCATGCCAACGCCCTGCACAATGCCCGTCACATGAATATGCACATGCCGCATGCGACACCCCCCCCATCAAAACCGACCAAAAAGGGACAGGTTTATTTTGGTAGGTAAAACTTCTAAACCTGCCAAAACAAACCTGTCCCTATTTGGCAGGTGCGCTGCGGGAAATCCCGCTACAGCCCCAGGCTCTGCTTGGTGGCGGCGCACGTGAGCTCGCCGTGCTTAACGCCGCGCAGGCCCAGCAGGCGGTCGGCTAGTTCGTAGACGCGCTCGCCGCGACCCTTGAGCGCCAGAATCTCCAAGCAGTTGTGGTGATCCAGATGCACGTGCATGGTCGATACGATCTCGTTGGTGTAGTCGTGCTGTACCTCGTCCAGGCGGCGCGTCAGATCGCCGGTGTGATGGTCGTAGATCATGGTGAGCGACCCGATAACGTGCTCATCGGGCGTGCGCATCTGCTCTTTGGCGATCGAGGCGCGAATCAGGTCGCGCACGGCCTCGGATCGGTTGGCCACGTCGCCGCGGCGTGCGATCTGCTCGTCAAAACGGCGCAGCAGGTCGTCGGGTGCGGTAACCGAAAAACGGACCAGCTCGGAGCCGGAACCACTACAGTGGCAGCCCGCGTCACCGTCCGCCCCGTGCGGATGCTCGTGCTCGTACCCGCAGCCGTGCTCGTGTTCGGCCACCTTACACCAGCTTCACGGAGCCGACGGAGTTGTGGTCGGCCTCGATGGCTTCCTCGTAGCCCTCGAGTGCGTCGTGGGCCTCGTGCAGCGCGGCCATGGCGGCCTCGAGCTTGGCGCCGATGCGCTCCATGTCAAAATTCTCGGTCGCATGCAGCAGCTGATGGCTCCACTCGTGAGCGAGCTCGATGGTGTCGTCGACCTGCTTGACGCTCATGGCAAGCTGGCTCATGTTCATTCCAACATCATGCATGGGAAATCTCCTTTTGTATGGGGCAGTTCAGTGGTTCAGATTTTACTACGCCCGCTCTGCGCGCAGTTGCATAAGAAAACGGGTACGAGTCTGTGCGACCCGCACCCGTTCACTGGGGGCTGTTTGTGACTACCATACTATCCGTGGTTGCACTCGGTGCATCCAGAAGTCCGGCGAGCGGTGCAAAAGCGCTCATAGACGGCGAGTAAGCAACAAGCGTATTACAGATGCTTCTCCAGCAGCGCCTGCAGCCTCGCCTTGGGCAGAGCGCCAACTGAGCGGTCAATCTCCTCGCCGTTCTTAAACACAATCAGCGTGGGGATGCTCATGACGCCATACTTCATGGCCAGGTCCTGGTTGTCGTCGACGTTGCACTTGGCAACGGCGAGCTTGCCCGCCAGCTCATCGGCAACCTCGTCAACGATGGGCGAGAGGGATCGACAGGGCCCGCACCACGGTGCCCAAAAATCGACCAGCACGGGCAGGCTGTCGTTAACGATGGAATCGAAGTTCTCGGGGGTAATCTGCTTAATGTCAGCCATGGTGACCTCCATAGTGCGACGCGGCACGGCCGCGTAAAACTCAGTACGACCGTGCTTATACCCAGCCGCCCGCAAAGCAACCACTCGTGGGCGGCTCTTTTATATAATGGTGGGCACGCAAACGATTGGAGAGCGCATGCCCACGTCACAAAGCCAGAAAAAAGAAGCCATCGCCCAGGCGACCGAGCAGGAGCTCGCATCGCTCGCGGGTCGTGGCGTGCGTATCGCGGGCAACGCGTGCTCGCCGATCGTGCTGGTCAAAGGCGATCTGGACGAGGCCGAGCGTTCGGGTGGCGAGCTTGCCGCCGGCCCGGATGGCGCGGCGTTGCGCAAGGCGCTTGGGGCCATCGGCTACGCGCCCGAGGATTTTTGCGTGCTGGCAAGCGTCGCCGGCGTGGGTGACGGAGCGGTCGCGGTGGGCGAGACTCTGCCGTGCGAGCTGTTCCGCGAGGCGCTTGAGGCCTTGGACCCCGAGGCGGTGCTACTGCTCGACAACAACGCGGCCGACGCCATGCGCGAGACCTACGCCGATATGCTCGTGGCGATTGATGACTTCGACACCGCCATGCTCAAGCCCGGCCTGGTCGCCCATGTGCAGGGCCGCCGCGTGCTCGCGCTCGACGGTTTTGAGGCGGCACTCACCGACAAGGCCGCTAAGCAGCGCATGTGGGCATACATCAAGCAGCTGACCCCGGCGGCCGCTCCGCTGTAGCGGATTGGCGCCGGCGAGCGATTGCCTGGCGGGCAAGGCACGCCTCGAGATCGGCGCCGCACTTCTACATCACAGCGCGCAGCTCAAACCGATCGCCGTTAATGCGGAACTGACAGTTGCCGTTCATGCGCTCCACGGCAAGTTTGATGCTCTTGGTGCCAAAGCCGTGGCCCGCATGCCGGGTCACGGGCATGCCGTCGACCATGCGCGGCGCGCGGTCAAACGTATTGGAAACTAACAGCAGCAGCTGGCCGTCCTCTAATCGCAGGTCAAAGTCAACGAATCGCTTTCCTTGGGGTGCGGTGCTTGCGGCGGTGATAGCGTTTTCCAAGGCATTTGAGAGCACGCTAAACAGGTCGGCGTCACCTACGTGGATGGTTTCGGGTACGGCGGCGCGCAGGTTGGCGGTAATGCCGTTTCTATTGATATCCGAGTTAAATGACGAAAGCGCGATGTTTACGGTCTCGTTGGCGCAGAAGCGGCGTACGGCGGTGCGGTCGCCGGCTTCACAGAGTTCGTCGATGCGTTTGAGCGCCTCGTCGGTGTGGCCCTCCTCAATTAAAGCGGCCAGGCCGCGTAGGAAGTGGCGCATGTCGTGGCGAAGAATCGACAGCTCGCGCCCAGATTGACGCCAAGCCTCGAGCTCTTTGATGGCGGCGCTGTCGCGGGTTTCGAGCATCCAACGCTCTCGCTCGGCGGTTTTCTTTTCTTCGTATTCGCGCAGGTAAACGGCAAGAAACATAAGATAGAAGGCACAGAGCGCAAATGCCAAAAACTCAACCGTTACCACCGAGCCCGAGTGGAACAGCGTGGTGTAGACGTTGGTGGCATAGTCAAAGACGTAATAGACGAGCGGCAGGATTAAAAGGATGCCCAGCTCGGTGGTGCTTTTAATCGCCAAGCGCGGACCGATGTCGCCGGCCCAATGCAACAGGACGGCAAAGACGGCGAGTGTGGTCGCGATGCGCGCCAGATAGTACGCAATCTGAGAATCGGTTGCGGCAAATGCGGCGATGCCCATCCAATTGCTGAACTGGCAGCTCAGATAGGCACTCGTAATGCCGAGCACGGCAAGCAGCGGGCTCAGGCGGTAGCGCGCGCACAAATAGATGACGAGCGGCAGATGCACGACGAGCGGATATACCTGGCGGGCAAAAAGCTCGCCGCCGACGGCATTGGCGAGGCCAAATGCGCATCCGGTTACGGCACCGACCAACACCAGTTCAAGCGCATGACGCCGGTTGATCTCGACACCGCACAGCGCCGCCGAGGCAAAGACGCCAAAGAGCAGCGTCGTGGCGTGGTGGATTGCCCAAAGGACCATTTCGACCGAGGAGACCATCAGCGCCTCCCGCCCTCAAAGCGCGCCGCAAAGTAGGCGTCTTGGAATCCCTGCTTGCAGCTGCGCGAAAGCGGGATGCACGCGCCCGAGCGCATGACGATGTCCGTGCGGTCAAAGTGATCGATATTGCGCAGGTTGACCTGGTAGCTGCGGTGGCATTTAAAGAAGACCGCGTTTTGCTCCAAGCGGTCCTCGACGCTGCGGAACGACTCGAGTGCCTCGATATCGCGTCCGTCGCGCAGGTGGAAGACCACGTGCTTGTTGCGCGCCTCGGCATATTCGATGTCGGACAGGCGCAGGGCGTGGTAGCCAAAGGAAGTTTTGATCACGAGCTCGTCGGTTGCCGCCGGGCGCATGCTCGAAAGCTCGTCGAGTAATCGCGCCAGGCGTTCGTAAGTCACGGGCTTGAGCAGATAGTCGAAGGCGCGGACCTCGTAGGATTCCAGCGCGAACTCGGGCGACGAGGTGAGGAACACCAGGCGCACGGCGGTGTCGGCCTGGCGCAGTTCGCGTGCGGTGTCCATGCCGTTGACGAGCGGCATGATCATGTCGAGCAGAATGATGTCGGCGCGCGATGCGGCATGGCGGGCCAGCAGGTCCTCGCCGCGCGTGACGAGCGCAACATCGACCGCCGTGCCCGTCTCGGTCGACCAACGGTCGATCATCCGGTGCAGTCTATCTAGAAAAGCGACATCATCGTCGCAGGCAATAATCTTGAGCATTCGGCCCCCTTAAGTAGTTCGATTTTGCCACATCGGGCACGCGCCGCTTGCGGGGGTGCGGACCGTTTGCGCCCCACGGCGTGCAGCTCGCGCCAAGCGGTGTTGCGGTGGCGAAAGATGCCTCCTGCGCCATCGAGAGCTCAGCTATCCTCAGCTTGCCAGTTCGAAAATGGACCTGCCACATGATTGAATCTTTATTTCAACTTTACACCTAGGTTTACAGCTGTCTTGTCAGCTGTAAACCTAGGTGTCATACTAAAGCCCCAAGATTCGCCAAAAGAGAGGGGCCTTGATGGCACAGAGCGCGAACATGGATGCGTCGGAGCTTGCACGCGATATCGCGGCCGGCCTGGCATCGGCAACGACGGCAACGGAGCGCGCGGCGCTGGTGCCCGCAGAGCTCGTCGAGGCCATTCAGCAACTAAAAACCCAACGTGACGCGGTGATCCTAGCGCACTATTACGTGGCGCCCGAGGTGCAGGCCGTGGCTGATTACGTCGGCGACAGCTTCTACCTGGCTAAGCTCGCTAAAAGCCTGCCGCAGCAGACCATCGTGCTGTGCGGCGTGGAGTTTATGGGCGAGAGCGCCAAACTGCTCAATCCCACTAAGACCGTGCTGCTGCCCGAGCCGGGCGCGGACTGTCCCATGGCGCACATGGTCAAGCGCGAGACGGTCGACGCGGCGCGCGCCGAGTACGGCGACGACCTGGCTGTCGTCTGCTACGTCAACTCCACGGTCGAGATCAAGAGCTGGAGCGACGTGTGTGTCACCAGCTCCAACGCCGTCAAGATCGTGTCCGAGCTGCCGCAGCAGCATATCCTGTTCATCCCCGATCAAAACCTGGGCCGCTTCGTAGCCGAGCAGGTGCCGCAAAAGCACGTCATTCTCAACAATGGCTACTGCCCGCGCCACCACATCATTACCGTCGAGCAGATCGTCGACGCGACGGAGGCTCACCCCGACGCGCTCGTGCTGGCGCATCCTGAGTGCAAGGCTGACGTCCTGGCCGAGGCCGACTACATCGGTTCCACCGCCGGCATCATCAAGTACGCCGAGGAGTCCGACGCGAGCGAGTTCATTATCGTGACTGTCCGCGGCGTGCTCTACGAGCTCGAGCTCCGCTGCCAGGGCACCGGCAAGAAGTTCTACTTCCCCGCGGTGCAGCCCACCTGCGTCAACATGGACCTCATCACGCTCGAAAAGCTCGTGCACTGCCTGGAGACGGGCGAGGGCGAGGTACAGATCGGCGTCTCGGACGAGGCAGCAGACCAGGCCAAGCTCACGCTCGACCGTATGCTCGAGTACGCAGCGCGCTAGAACAATGTGGCATGAGGGATGGTCCCTTATGTCACATTCAAGGGAGAGGATTCCTGTGGAAACCAAGCAATACCCCGACATGGAGTGCGACGTCGTCATTGCCGGCTGCGGCGTAGCGGGCCTGTACGCGGCTCTCAACCTGCCGACGAGCACGCGCGTGATCATGCTCTCCAAGGGCGCTGTCGACGAGTGCGATTCGATGCTCGCGCAGGGCGGCATCTGCGTGCTGCCCGAGGGCTCAGACTACGATGCCTTCTTTGAGGACACCATGCACGCCGGCCATTACGAGAACCGCCGCGAGAGCGTCGACATCATGATCCGCTCGAGCCGCTCGGTCATCAACGACTTGCTAGCGATGGGCGTGGATTTTGAGCGCAAGGCCGACGGCAGCCTCGACTTTACCCGCGAGGGCGCGCACAGCCGTCCGCGCATTGCCTTCCATGCCGACATTACGGGCAAGGAGATCACGACCAAGCTGCTCCAGGCCGTTCGCAAGCTGGATAACGTGCAGATTTTGGAGCACGTAGCCATGACCGATATCCTGACGGGCGAGCGTGACGGCGCCACGGTGTGTGCCGGTGTCGTCGCCGTTTCCGTGGACGAGGACAACTCGGTTCGTCCCGCCGACGAGCTGACAAATGCCGCCGAGGGCGTGCATGCCGGCGAACCGTTTAAGATCCATGCCCGCCACACGCTGTGGGCGACGGGCGGTATCGGCGGCGTATACGACCATTCGACCAACTACCCGCAGCTCACGGGCGATGCCTGCTACATCGCTCAGGAGCATGGCATTAAGATGGAGCATCTGGACTACGTGCAGATTCACCCCACGGGACTGTTCTCGCCGCAGCCGGGCCGCACCTTCCTGATCAGCGAGAGCTGCCGCGGCGAGGGTGCGATTTTGCTCAACGCCGCCGGCGAACGCTTTACTGACGAGCTTCAGCCGCGCGATGTGGTCGCTGCCGCTATTCGCGAGCAGATGAAGCAGGACGGTACCGAGCACGAGTGGCTGAGCTTCGCCCCCGTCGAACGCGACGTGGTGACCGGGCATTTTGCCAACATTCGCGCGCGCTGCCTTGAGGACGGCCGCGACATCTTGGACGAGCCCATCCCCGTTACGCCCACGCAGCACTACTTTATGGGTGGCGTATGGGTCGATAAGGACGGCCGCACCTCGATGCCCGAGCTCTACGCCGCGGGCGAGACGGCCTGCAACGGCGTTCACGGCAAGAATCGCCTTGCATCAAACAGCCTGCTCGAAGCGCTGGTCTGGGGTCGTCGCGCCGCGTGGTACATGCGCACCGGCGAGTCGCTGGCCGTGGAGCAGGCGGGCGATCCCGCGCTCGATGGCCGTCATCGCGCCCTGAGCGTCGACACCCTGGCAATCGATGAATTGGCCCGTGCCGCCGGCACGCAGGCCGTGGAGGAGTAGACCATGAATCCCATTACCATGAAGCTCGTCGTCGATGATCTGATTCTGCAGGCTCTGCGCGAGGACATTACGTTTGAGGACGTGAGCACGGCGAGCGTGTGCCCCACGGCGCGTCCCGCCACGGTGGAGCTTATCGCCAAGGCCGACGGCATTATCGCCGGCCTGGACGTATTCGCCCGCACCTTTGAGCTGCTGGATCCGCAGAGCTCCGTGTTGTTCGATGTCTCGGATGGCGACGAGGTGCATGCCGGCGATCACGTGGGCCAGGTGCGCGGCGACGCGCGCGTGTTGCTTTCGGGCGAGCGCGTGGCGCTCAACTACCTGCAGCGCATGAGCGGCATCGCTACCTACACGCACAGCATGGCCGCGGCGCTCGAGGGCACTAAGACCGTGCTTGTCGACACGCGCAAGACCACACCGGGCATGCGTGTGTTTGAAAAGGCGGCAGTCGAGATCGGCGGCGGCAGCAACCACCGTTACAACCTGTCGACGGCCGTCATGCTCAAGGACAACCACATCGATGCCGCCGGTGGCGTGACGCGTGCGATCGAGATGGCGCGCGCCCATGCATCGTTTACCACGACGGTCGAGATCGAGTGCGAGAACCTGGACATGGTGCGCGAGGCCGTGGAGGCCGGCGCCGACATCATCATGTTCGACAACATGACCCATGACGACATGGCCGCCGCTATCGAGCTTATCGCCGGTCGCGCCAAGACCGAGTGTTCGGGCAACGTGGACGCCGGCAATATCCGCGCGCTCGCCGACCTGGGCGTTGACTTTATTAGCTCGGGCGCCCTGACGCACTCCGCGCCGATCCTCGACCTCTCGCTTAAGCACCTGCGTCTGCTGGACGGTAAATAATGAACGCCCGCGAGCGTCGCCGTGCCATCATGGACGTGCTCGAGGTGGCCAAGGAGCCCGTTTCGGGCAGCGCACTTGCCCGCGAGGTTGGCGTGAGCCGTCAGATCGTGGTTCAGGATATTGCCCTGCTGCGTGCCGATGGGCACGATGTCGTGGCGACCAACCGTGGTTATGTGCTGCAGGAGGCCCCCAGCAGCCCCGCCGTGCCCACGCGTCTTGTTAAGGTGCGCCACAGCGTGGAGCAGGCGGGCGACGAACTTACGAGTATCGTCGACGCGGGTGGCGCCGTGCTTAACGTGATCGTCAACCATCGTGTGTACGGCAAGATCACGGCCGACCTGGACATCCGCAATCGTCGCGATGTTGAGCGCTACCTGCACGATATCGAGAGCGGCAAGAGTTTCCCGCTACTAACGGTGACGAGCGGCTATCACTTCCATCGCATCGCGGCGGAGGACGAGCAAACCCTCGATGAGATCGAGGCTATGCTCAAGGAGAAAGGCTACTTGGCGGACCTAATGCCCTACGAAGACGACCTGTCCTAGTAACGACGAATGCAAAAGGAGGCCTCCGCGGCGATGCGGAGGCCTCCTTTTTTGTGCACGGTGTACTTTTGAGTGTGCAAGTGGGGGAGTTGTTACTCCTCGACGATCTCGGTGATCGCGCCAGCGGGGCAAGCGTCCTGGCAAGCGCCACAGGCGACGCAGGAGTCCTCGTCAGCGACGGTAGCGACGTCCTGGAGCTCCAGAACGCCAGCGGGGCAGGAGTCGACGCAAACGCCACAAGCGATGCACTCGTCGGCATCAATTACGGGATGAGCCATGGTAGTTTCCTCTCTGTTGACCGACGCTACAGGCGATGCGCGCCGGTTTGATTCGGGCAAAAACATACCACGGGAGCGACCGTTTGCAATACCCTCTGACCGGCATCTTCATACCGTTCGCCGAGTATGCCAAGGTTTACTAAAAAATGCGCAGGTGGGGCCGTTGAGCTGCGCAAATGTTAACTAAAGGTGACTTGAAATATTGAGCTATTGAGCGCGCCTGCGGAAAGGGCATCCCGTTATTTGGCCGAAAACCGGGTCGCAGTTTCCGGTTGGGCCGCTAGAGGAAACTGCGACCCGGTATCAGCTCTCAAAACGGGATACGGTTTCCGGTTGAGCCTTCAGACGGAAACTGCGACCCGGAATCGACGCTCAAAACGGGTCACGCCTTCCTCGGGGTAGCCCCAAGACCACTCCGTGTGGCTCCGGCCCAAACCTCAGCCATCTCTACATAGATCTCGATAGATTTGCCGAGAACTCCAACAACGCGTCTACCTGCGCATTTAAGAACCTAAACTCTCAGCAATAAGAAATCTTATATGAATTGACTTAGATTTTGTATATTCCGGCTCATAAGGGGATACACTACATCCTGAAAGACAAGCCGAAACACCGCTCGGCAGACCGCCGAGTCGGTGCAAACGCAAAAGAGAGAGGGAATTTCTAATGGGCAAGATTCTTGGTATCGACCTTGGTACTACTAACTCCGCAATGGCCGTTCTCGAGGGCGGTTCTCCGACCATTATCGTGAACGCCGAGGGCGACCGCACCACCCCGTCCGTCGTGGGCTTCCGTGCCGACGGCGACCGCGTCGTGGGTAAGGCCGCTAAGAACCAGGCTGTCACCAACCCCAAGAACACCGTGTTCTCCATCAAGCGCTTCATGGGCCGCAAGTACTCTGAGTGCACCTCCGAGATCAAGACCGTGCCGTACGAGGTCAAGGAGGGCCAGGGTGGCCGTGCCGTCGTCGACATCGAGGGCAAGGACTACACCGCCGAGCAGGTGAGCGCCATGACGCTCGCAAAGATGAAGGCCGACGCCGAGAAGTATCTGGGCGAGACCGTCACCGACGCCGTCATCACCGTCCCGGCCTACTTCAACGACGCCCAGCGTCAGGCCACCAAGGACGCCGGTAAGATCGCCGGCCTCAACGTCAAGCGTATCGTCAACGAGCCGACCGCTGCTGCTCTTGCCTATGGCCTGGACAAGCAGGGCACCGACCAGCGCATCCTGGTCTTCGACCTGGGTGGCGGTACCTTCGACGTCTCCATCCTCGACCTCGCCGACGGCGTGTTTGAGGTTCTGTCCACCTCGGGCGACAACCACCTGGGCGGCGACGACTGGGATCAGCGCGTCATCGACTGGATGGCCGATAAGTTCCAGCAGGAGAACGGTGTCGACCTGCGTCAGGACCCCATGGCCCTGCAGCGTCTGAAGGAGGCCGCCGAGAACGCCAAGAAGGAGCTCTCCGCTGCCCAGCAGACCACCATCAACCTGCCGTTCATCACCATGAACCAGTCCGGCCCGCTGCACCTCAACTACACGCTGACCCGCGCCGAGTTCGAGAAGATCACCCGCGACCTGCTCGAGCGCTGCAAGCAGCCTGTCACCAACGCCCTGCGCGACGCCAAGCTTAAGCTCTCCGATCTGACCGAGGTCATCCTCGTCGGCGGCTCCACCCGTATGCCCGCCGTCCAGGAGCTCGTCAAGACCATGACCGGCAAGCAGCCCAACATGTCCGTGAACCCCGACGAGGTCGTTGCCGACGGCGCTGCCGTCCAGGGCGGCGTGCTCACCGGCGACGTCGAGGGCATCCTGCTGCTCGACGTTACCCCGCTGTCGCTGGGTGTCGAGACCATGGGCGGCATCATGACCAAGATGATCGACCGCAACACCACGATCCCGACCTCCAAGACCGAGGTCTACTCCACCGCTGCCGACAACCAGACCAGCGTCGAGATCAACGTGCTCCAGGGCGAGCGCGAGCTTGCCCGCGACAACAAGTCGCTCGGTAAGTTCCAGCTGACCGGTATCCCGGCTGCTCGCCGCGGCGTGCCGCAGATCGAGGTCACCTTCGACATTGACGCCAACGGCATCGTCAAGGTTTCCGCTAAGGACAAGGGCACCGGCAAGGAGCAGCAGATCACCATCTCCGGCTCCACCGCGCTTTCCGACGACGAAGTCGATCGCATGGTCAAGGACGCCGAGGCTCATGCCGAGGAGGACAAGAAGCAGAAGGAAGAGGTCGAGGTCCGCAACCAGACCGACAGCCTGTGCTACTCCACCGAGCAGACCCTCAACGAGCTCGGTGACAAGGTTTCCGCCGATGTGAAGTCCAAGGCCGAGGCCGCTATCGCCGACGCCAAGAAGGCGCTTGAGGGCTCTGACGTCGAGGCCATCAAGGCCGCCGGCGAGTCCCTGCAGTCCGTGGCCTACGAGCTGGCTCAGGTTGTCTACGCCGACGCTCAGCAGCAGACCGACGGTGCCACCGGCGCCCAGCCTGCCGACGATGACGTCGTCGACGCCGACTACGAGGTTGTGGACGACGAGGACAAGTAATCATGTCCGCCCGTAAAGCTCGCACGGAGGCGGCCGCCGTTGGTGCCGCCCCCGTTGACTCTGAGGAGAAGGACGTGAAGATTCCCGTAGAGGCCGTTGACGATACCGAGGCCGACGAGGCCGAGGCCGCCGAGGCTGCCGAGAACCAGGTAGAGGATTCCAACAAGGAGGCGACGATGACCGAGGACGAGATGGTGGAAGCCGCTATCCGCGCCGGTGAGGAAGCCGCCGACAACGACTTTAAGCTCAAGTTCGAGCAGGCTCAGAAAGAGCTTGCCGACGTGCGCAACGAGCTCGATGCTGCGGCAGAGGCTCAGAAGGCCGCCGAGGACAAGGCAAAGGACGCCACCGAGCGTACCGCCCGTCTGCAGGCCGACTGGGAGAACTTCCGTCGCCGCACCGCCAATGAGCGTATAGCCGAGCGCGAGCGCGCGACCGAGAAGCTCGTCACTGCGCTGTTGCCGGTGATCGACGATATCGAGCGCGCGATCGACCATGCCCGCAGTCAAGAACTTTCCGACGACTTTAAGCAGTTCGTCGACGGCGTCGACGCGGTGCATGCCAAGCTGCTCGATGTGTTTGCGCACGAGGGCGTTGAGCCCATCGACCCCAAGGGCGAGGCGTTCGATCCGCTCGAGCACCAGGCTGTGGGTCGCGTCGAGGACGCATCGCAGTACGACGAGACCGTCAACGATGTGTACCAGAAGGGCTACCGCATGGCGGATCGTATTCTGCGTTCCGCGATGGTGACGGTGACCTACGGTGGCGAGAAGCGCCCCGCACCGGAGCCCGAAGCGGCGCCCGAGGATGCTGCGGCCGATACGGTCGAGAGCACCGAGGAGTAATTGAGAAGGGCCCCGGGGCAACACCCGGGGCCCTTTCTGGCCTAGTGCCATATGAAAGCATGAGCCGTCGTCTGCATGGGCGGCGGACGTAACAGGAGAGGAGCTACGATGGCTGCAGGCAAAACCTTCTATGACATCCTGGGCGTATCCAAGAGCGCCTCCGACAAAGAGATTAAGAGCGCGTTTCGCAAGCTCGCACAAAAATATCACCCCGATGCCGGCGGCGACGAGGCCAAGTTCAAGGAGATCAGCGAGGCCTACGAGACGCTTTCGGACGAGAAGAAGCGCAAAGAGTACGACCAGATGCTCATGTTTGGCGGCATGCCGGGCGCAGGCGGCGCGTATGGCGGAGGCTACGGTGCCGGCGCAGGTGCCAGCGGCTGGGGCGACATCTTCGACAGCATCTTTAGCGGCAACGGCGCCTGGGGCAGCGATTGGGGCTCGGGCTTTGCCGGGGCTGCGGGCGCTGCCGGTGCCGGCGCGGGTCGCAGCCGCGCTCGCAAGGGCGGCGACCTGTCGTTGACTGTCGATGTGACGGCCGAGGACGCGTTTCGCGGCGTGACGCACAAGGTCACCTATCGCATTCCCTCGACAGGCGAGCAGCAGACCATTACGGTCTCGGTCCCCGCGGGCGCGGTCGACGGCGGCAAGCTACGCTACAAGCGCCGCGGCGAGTATGGCGTTGCCGGCGGCGAGCGCGGCGACCTGGTCGTGACCACGCACGTGGAGGAGCATCCGCTGTTTAAGCGTAAAGGTGCCGACGTGACCATGGAGGTACCGGTCTCGGTCTATGAGGCGGCGCTCGGCTGCACGGTGGACGTGCCGACGCCCGGCGGTGCGACGGTTCGTCTGAAGGTGCCCGCGGGTACCCAGACGGGCAAGAAGTTCCGCTTTAAGGAAATGGGGGCGCCCGATGTTAAGCACCGTGGCCGTACAGGCGCGCTGCTCGTCGAGATCAAGGTGCAGGTCCCCACGAACCTGTCCGATGACGAGCGCGATGCCATGACCAAGCTGCGCGAGGCCGACACGCGCGACTACCGCGAGAAGGTCAACCGTTACAAGGCGACTTACTAGGGCGGTCGTGGCGCACGCCCGCGCCCGCGGGCTTATGATGGACGATAACGAGACGGAAAGGGGTCAGGTAGCATGGCCGAGGACAATAGGAACAAACCGCTGTACATGATCAGCGTGGCGGCCGAGCTGACCGGCATGCATCCGCAGACTCTGCGCGTCTACGAGTCCAAGGGCCTGGTGAACCCCCAGCGCTCGGGCGGCAACACACGCCTGTATTCGCGTGCCGATATCGAGCGCCTGGAGCTCATCAACCAGCTGACCGACGAGGGCATCAACCTTGCCGGCGTGGTGCGCATCCTCGATATGAAGGAGCGTGCCGAGGAGCGCGAGCGCGAGAACGAAAAACTCCGTGCCCGCGTGCGCCAGCTCGAGGACGAGCTGCACGAGTACAAGATGCAGAAGAAGATTACCGCCCTGGCCCCGCGCGATGGCTCGGTTAACCCCGAACAGGTCATGCGCAAACTTTTGGGCGCAGGCGGGGATCTCTAGGTTACGGCGTTTTACCAAACGCCGTAACCGGCCGACGCTGCGCGCCGCCCAGGGCGACAATTTGTCATTCAAAAGGCAAGGCATGACCAGAAGGTCTATGCCTTGCCTTTTTCATGCCAACTTGTTCGCTCTGGACGTCGCTCGCTGTCCGTCCTCTACCTGCGGCGTTGCCTTGCTCCGGATGCGGTAGTCATTGGGGACGTTCTTAAATGAGTGGTCAAGGGGGACACTCTTGCGGTATTTGGCACTTGGGGACGTTCCTTATGTGCCGGCACTTTGGGACACTCCTTGTCAAGAGATTGGCGAAAGATACTTGTCATGTACTTTACTGAGATAAAGTGAACGTGCAGATTCGTAACCCACTTGCAACCGTTCTATGGCACGATATTGAACGAATGTATGCTATGCGCCCAAATCTCTTGGGCAGAGTGGGAGACAGTATGGTCAAGCTGTACGAGGACGGCATCTACCTGCGCGGCGGCAGCGAGGTTGTGCCTGCGGCCGAGGCTGCCGAGCGCGGTATTACGCAGACACCCGAGGACGCCAAGCGCGGCACCATCGCGTATTCGATCCTTCAGGCACACAATACGTCTGGCGACCCAGAGGCGCTCAAGATTCGCTTCGACGCCATGGCGAGTCACGACATCACCTTTGTCGGCATCATCCAGACGGCGCGCGCCTCGGGCATGGAGCAGTTCCCGCTGCCTTACGTGCTCACCAACTGCCATAACTCGCTGTGCGCCGTGGGCGGCACCATCAACGAGGATGACCACGTCTTTGGCCTCTCGGCTGCCAAGAAGTACGGCGGCATCTTCGTCCCGCCGCACATCGCCGTCATCCACTCCTTTATGCGTGAGAACTTTGCCGGTTGCGGCAAGATGATTCTGGGCTCCGACTCGCACACCCGCTACGGCGCCCTGGGTACCATGGCCGTGGGCGAGGGCGGCGGCGAGCTGGCCAAGCAGCTGTTGCGCGACACCTACGACGTTGCCTATCCCGGCGTCGTCGCCATCTACCTCACGGGCGCCCCGCGCCCCGGCGTCGGCCCGCACGATGTGGCGCTCGCCATCATCCGCGCCGTCTTTGCCAAGGGCTACGTCAAGAACAAGGTCATGGAGTTTGTGGGCCCGGGCATCGCGAGCATGACGACCGATTACCGCAACGGCGTCGACGTCATGACCACCGAGACCACCTGCCTTTCTTCCATCTGGGCCACCGACGAGGACACGCACGCGTTTTTGACCATGCACGGCCGCGGCGACGACTACCGCGAGCTCAAGCCCGCCGATGTTGCCTACTACGACGGCTGCGTCGAGGTCGACCTGTCGAGCATCAAGCCCATGATCGCGCTTCCGTTCCATCCTTCCAACGGCTTTGAGATTGACGAGCTCAACGAGAACCTCGAGGACATCCTGCACGAGGTCGAGCTCGAGGCTGCCAAGATCGGCGAGGGCAAGACGCACTTTAGCCTGCTCGATAAGATCGTCGACGGCAAGCTGTACGTGCAGCAGGGCGTTATCGCCGGCTGCTCGGGCGGCAACTACGACTCCGTGGTCCAGGCTGCCCGCGTGCTCAAGGGCGCCAACACCGGCTGCGGCGAGTTCTCGCTGTCGGTCTATCCCACGAGCCAGCCCGTGGCGCTCGAACTTACGCGCCGTGGTTACATCTACGACCTCATGGAGGCCGGTGCGATCGTGCGCACGGCATTCTGCGGCCCGTGCTTTGGTGCCGGCGACACGCCTGCCAACAACGGCCTTTCGATCCGCCACACCACGCGCAACTTCCCCAATCGCGAGGGTTCCAAGCCGGGCAACGGCCAGCTGAGCGCCGTGGCCCTGATGGACGCCCGCTCCATTGCGGCGACGGCTGCCAACGGCGGCGTCCTGACGCCGGCGACCGACCTGCCCGAGGAGACCTGGGACGAGGCCTGCGAGTACACCTTCGACGACGCGCCGTACAAAAAGCGCGTGTACTGGGGCTTTGGCAAGGCTGAGCCGGCCGACGAGCTGGTCGAGGGCCCCAACATCAAGCCGTGGCCCGCGATGGAGCCTCTCGGCGACGACATCCTGCTCAAGGTGTGTTCCAAGATCATGGACCCGGTCACCACGACCGACGAGCTCATTCCCTCGGGCGAGACGAGCTCCTTCCGCTCCAACCCGCTGGGCCTGGCCGAGTTTACGCTCAGCCGCCGCGACCCTGCCTACGTGGGTCGCTCCAAGGAGGTCGACGCCGTGGAGAAGCGCCGCGTTGCCGGTGAGGCCGCGGGCGACTTGGCCGCGCTCGATGCCGAGCTTGCCGGTGTGTTTGAGGCGTTGGCCGGCGCGGGTGTCGCGGCAGATGCCAAGGCGACCGAGTACGGCTCCATGCTCTACGCTAAGAAGCCCGGTGACGGTTCCGCCCGCGAGCAGGCCGCGAGCTGCCAGCGCGTGATCGGCGGCCTGGCCAACATCGTCCACGAATACGCCACCAAGCGCTATCGCTCCAACGTGATGAACTGGGGCATGGTGCCCTTCCAGATGGAGGCGGAGCCCAACTTTGAGGTGGGCGACTACGTCTTTGTGCCGGGTATCCGTGCCGCGCTCGACGGTGACCTAAAGGACATCGCCGCCTACGTGGTGCGCGCCGACGGTGCGGTCGAGCAGATTGGGCTCTACATTGCCGATATGACGGCAGAGGAGCGTGCCATCGTCAAGGCCGGCTGCCTGATCAACTACAACAAGTTCAAGGCCGCTGCCGAGTAACGTTGCTGTACGCCCCGGACGCACCTTTCCCTCGTGCTCACGCGCTTCGCGAGGGTCGCCCGAGGGAAAGGTGTGTCCGGGGCTACCGCGACGTTCTCGTTGGGTCTTGAGGGACGCTAATAAATAGACTTGTTTGATGCCGCCTCTGTTATCGGGGCGGCTTCTTTTTGTCGAGAACCACCACAAAGGGGACAAGCACCTTTGTGGTGGTTCCGTTTGTCTCGATCTGTAACATCTGGGCTCCTATTTGACGAGCGGCTGTTACAGATTGAGACAAACGTCCGCAGCCGATCATTTCATCTCAATCTGTAACATCTAGGATTGAAAAGGGCCGCTAGATGTTACAGATCGAGACAGTGGAACATCGGAACCGAAACCACCACAAAGGTGCCTGCCTGGCGGGTCCTTATTTCGATGGGGCCCAGGTTATTTCATCGTCAAATAGCCAAGTGCGTGCTGAGCCGCTGTCGCGCGCTGTCTGTGGATCGGGCTCGCAAGTTTGTTCGTAGGCATCCTCGGTACACCGATCCATAAAATCGACGACTGCCGTCTGGTCGCCTTCCATGACGTAGATCACGTTGCCATCCGAGATATAGACTCCCGGCCCTTCGTTGTCCACGTAGCCGGGGTCGTATGAAACGTTGCACAGTCTGCTCCCGTTTGCCGCATCGAGTTCAAGGGTCGAATAATACCCGCCATTCATTTGGCCTTTCTTGGCTCGATATATTGCGGCGCCGTACCATCGCTTAAACGTCTTGCCTTTGAGTAAACTGGTTGCCTTGCCGATAAGCTGCTCATCTTGGGTATAGCGCGTGGCTCCAAGTTCGATTCGGGGATAGTTACTGACCCCAAGCGCTGCGGGCGTACCGTCGAAATCGACGGTGATTGAATCGGGTTTGACGATATCGGTGAGGATTTCGATGGGGTAGCTTACGGTTTCAACCGCCGCCTGCGTTGCCGAGGCAGGGAGAAATGCGAGATAGATAATGCCCACGCCGACTGCGGTAATTGCAAACGCTAAGACGAGCAGGCCGATATAGGTGGAACGTTTCACGGTGGGGCACCTCTCATGCAATATGCAATCATTAAGATAAATGATACAAGCTTACGACAATATTCAAAAGAAAGCGACCGCCCGGAATGAGAGGGCTAAAAGGCCCTATTGGGCTTCGATTTGATCTCTAATAGGAATATTTGCCTCCCCTCATTCTGGGCGAGGGGTCAAAATTGAGTTCACGAGTTTTGCGCAATACTATTCTCACTAAACCCGCTATTTTCACTATAAGCACTATAAAAACGACAGGGACGATGACGAGAGTATTGTGGCGTACGATAACCAAGCCGTTTAAGCCGGCACCCTTGTCTTGAATCTCCATCTATATCTGCGCGAACGGGCTATCGGTGGCTCTCGATTTTGTCGCTGTGTTCTCGTTGGATCTTGGGATCGCCAAACGTAGACTGGGCTTGATGCCGCCTCCTTTTATTGGGGCGGCTTCTTTTTTCAAGACTTTAGTCTGCTGGCCGCGCAGCGGCCAGCTTTAAACCACCCGCTACGCGGGTGGAGACAAACGGCTTTACAAAGCCACCCCTCCGACCGATATTGACGATTGTTCAGGCCGTCAAGAATTCGAGTCGAAGGGGTGGTCGCCATGGCCCAGAAGGCCTACAGCCTTTCCCACACGAAGTGGATGTGCAAGTACCACATCGTGTTCACGCCGAAGTATAGGCGCAAAGTGATCTACAACCAAATCAGGAGCGA
>URJD01000009.1 GCA_900548075.1 uncultured Collinsella sp. | reverse complement strand
CATGGAAGGTCGCACGACGTTTGTCATCGCGCACCGCCTGTCCACCGTGCGCAACTCCGACGCGATCATCTGCCTGGACCACGGCCGCATTATCGAGCGCGGTAACCACGACGAGCTGATCGCCAAGCGCGGATACTACTATCAGCTCTATACCGGAGCGTTTGAGCTGGAGTAGATCTGGCAACCCGGAACTACGCCGCAACGCATAAGCCCCCGCAGTTCATATGAGCTGTGGGGGCTTTTTTCATGCCGGCCGGAAACCGTATCCCACTTTTCGGACCCAGAATGGGATGCCGTTTCCCGCTGGACCCCCTCCGGGAAACGGCATCCCATTTCAAGGGGGTAAACCGGGATGTAGTTTCCCCTAACGGCACCTTTGGGAAGCCGCATCCCACTCTAGACGCACAAAACGGGATGAGCTTTCCCATGGTGATCCAAGACCAGAAGCATGTCCGATAGCGCAGCCAGGTCAAGAACAACAAGGCAAGCGTCACGCCAATTTGGACGAGCGTCTACTGCAGTTTGAGGCTGCTGGCCCATATGGTAGAGTTAACCACCCATGAATTTCAGCACACTGCGTGCTACCTGCTCTTTTGTCATTTAGGGGAGTGAACTTGTGAATACTTCTGTCGCCAAGAAGGCCAGCCAGGCGGTGCGTCTGCTCATGATGGTGCTCACGGCAGTTCTCATCTTCTTCTTCATCAATGTCATGCTGCTCGTCTCCGATATCCAGGGCACGGCGCGTGTGGTCAACTACGCCGGCCTGGTGCGCGGTACCACGCAGCGAATCGTTAAACTCGAGGACGCGGGCCAGCCTCAAGATGACCTGCTCAAAGCCGTGGATTCATACATCAACGGTTTGCGTTACGGAAGTGACGACCTCAACCTCGTCCGTCTCGATGACGACGAGTATCAGGCAAAGATGACCGAGCTTGCAAACTATTTTGATGAGCTTTGCGCCGAGATCATCCGCGTGCGCGAAGTTGGCTACGAGAACACCGACATCATCTCCATGAGCGAGGAGTTCTTTGGCATTTGCGACGATGCTACGCGGCTCGCAGAGGACTACTCTCAGGAGAAGGCGTCGGCGCTCAACTATCTCGAGGGCTTGGTGATCATCGACATCGTGGGCTTGGTGGCGACCTTTGCGGTCGAACTTGTTCGCGCGGTGCGAACTGCCGCGCTCAATCGCGAACTGCAGAACAAAGTCTATCTCGACGAAGCCACGGGACTGCCCAACAAGAACAAGTGCGAGGAGATCTTGGGGCAGGAGCGGCCCGTCTCCGCGGAGGCGCCCGTTGCGGTGTGCGTCTTCGACCTTAACAATCTGCATACGGTCAATAACAGCTTTGGTCACGAGAAGGGCGACGAATACATCCGCTCTTTTGCCCGGCAGCTGGGGCGTGTGGCGTCCGAGACCTGCTTTGTGGGTCGCGACGGCGGCGATGAGTTTATCGCGGTGCTGTGGGATGCCGATCGAGCTGCCGTGGAGTCCTGTCTCGCTCGGGTTCGTGCGAACGTGAACGAGTATTCCGGGGCTCACCCCGACATGCCTATCAGCTATGCGGTGGGCTACGCGCTTTCCAGTGATTTTGACGAGCCGCCTACTATGCGCGAACTCTTTTCCCAGGCCGACAAGAACATGTACATCGACAAGAACCGCGTAAAGACAGCCGAGGCAGCCGGGCCGCAACGCGAGAACCGCTAAAACCGTAGCAAAGGGTAGCTAATTTGGGACGGGGCTCTTTTGGCTACTTGAGAAGCTGGACCATGGCGTTGACGAATTTTTGTACTTGGAGGGTTGGCTCGAGCGGGTAGTGCAGAAAGACCGGCACCTCGCGGCCGCACAGGAACGGCACGCCCACAAAGGCAGGGTGCACGCCCGACCATGCGCCGCAGGTGAGCACCGCGTCGCCCTTTTCCTCCGCCTCGTTAAAGAGCGCAAAGTCGAAGCTGTCCACATCGATCACGTCCACGCCGCCGTCGGTTAACAGGTCGATGCGCAGGCTGTCCATGGCATCGTTGCCGTGACGCAGCACGCGCAGACGCATGCCCTCCAAGTCGGCAACCGTGATGCGCGTCTTGCGCGCCAGCGGGCTCGTGCGCGGTAGGTCGATATAAAACGGCACGTTGACAATGCGGAGCTTTTGGCAGGCATCACCCCAGCGTGGGGTAGAAAAACTCGACTGCACCACATCGACCTCGCGGCCCAAGCTGCGCATGACTGTCTCGCGCTCGTCGTAGAGGTCGCTTACCGGCACAATCTCAAATCGCAGCGACGGCTCCAGATCGTGGATGCCCGTCCACATCGACAGCGTTTGGCGCCCCGGACACATCATCGACACGCCCAGGCGCACGGCACCGCCATCGCCCGCCGCGCGTCGGGCACGGCGCAGCGCGTCCTCGGACTGCCGCATGATCGAGCGTGCGTCGTCCACCAGCAGAGCGCCCGCCGGCGTCACCTTGACGCCCGAGTGCGAGCGCTCGAACAGCGTAATACCGAACTCCGCCTCAAAACCCGATACCTGCTTGACGAGCGCCGGCGTCGACACGCGCAGCTTTGCCGCCGCACGCGAGAAGCTTCCCAGCTCCGCGGCGGCCGAAATGGCCTCAAGTCGTCGATCGTACACGTCAATCTCCCGTTTTCTCGCCCGTGACCGCATGGTGCCACAGGGGGTTGTTTTCGCAGGTCACGCGCTCAATTGAAAATAAACTGCATCGCACAGTGTAAACCTACGGTTAACGCCATTCTAACAAATATGCAATTCACCTGCGCAAATGCAAAGCATACGATAACCAGCGAAAACCACGTGGGTCGATTAATGGGAGCGGCCCACCGGGAGGCACAAGAAGGGAAGTTCCTATGAGCAATTGGCTTAAGCTCGGGGGCGATGTTTGCGCCGTGACTGGCGCGCTCGGCGGTATGGGCGTCGAGATTTGCCGCGAGTTCGCCCGCAACGGCGCCAACGTCGTCCTGCTCGATCTGGACGAGGAGAAGGTCAAGGCCGCAGCCGCCGACCTCGCCGCCGAGTTTGGCATCCACGCCGAGGGCTACAAGATGAACGCCACCGACGAGGCCGAGGTTCAGGCCGCCGTCGATGCCACCATCGCCGACTTCGGCCGCGTCGACGTTCTCGTCAACACCGCCGGCATCCTGCGCTTCGCAGCTATGGAAGACCTGCCGCTGAGCGACTGGGAGCAGGTGCTCAACGTCAACCTCACCGGTTACTTCATCACCTCGCAGCGCTTTGGTCGCGAGATGATCAAGGCCGGTCAGGGCCGCCTAGTGCATATCTCGACCGTCGCCAGCCACTCCCCCGAGACGTTCTCGGGCGTGTACAGCTCCACCAAGGCCGGCGTCAACATGATGTCCAAGATGCTGGCTGCCGAGTGGGGCCCCTACGGCGTGCGCTCCAACTGCGTCGAGCCCTGCTTCGTTAAGACCCCGATGTCGGCGAGCTTTTACGCCGATCCCGAGGTCGAAAAGAGCCGTAGCCGTCTGATCGCCACGCGCCGCATCGGCGAGGTCAGCGATATTGCCAACGCCGTCATGTTCCTGGCGTCCACGCGCTCGGACTTTACCACCGGCGACGCCATCAAGGTCGACGGCGGTTTCTCCAACATGATGGGCGACCTCACCGCCAAGCCCGGCGGCCGTCGCGCCTATGCCGACAACTACCTTAAGAACAAGGGTGTCGAGCTCTGGTCCGATGAGTCCGGCGTCGCCAAGCCGACCGACCAGTAAACCAACCTGACAGGGAGGTCCCGCGGACACGCCCGCTCCTCCCCCCGTATCGATGAGAAAGAGTCCAATGGCTTCCACCAACTCCAACAAGGGTCGCGCCGTCGTGCTTTCCGCCGCGTGCGTCACCATGTTCTTCATCAGCTCCATCGCGCTGTATTCCGTCGTGAGCAAGAATCTGCTCGCCGTCTACCCCGAGTGGTCCAGCGCCCTTACCTGGGCGTTCCCGGTCTTTCAGACCATCATGGCCGTGACGGGCATCTTCGCCGGCCGCATCTCCGACAAGATCGGCCCGCGCAACGTCGTGATCGCCGCCGCCGTGTGCTACGGCGTGGGCTGGTTCATGTCCGGCACCGTAACCGAGCCGTGGCAGTTCTACCTGTGGTTCTCGCTTGTCGCCGCCATCGGCAACGGCCTGGGCTACAACCCGGCACTCACCACCGGCCAAAAGTGGTTCATCGACAAGAAGGGTCTCGCCTCCGGCATCACCCTGGCCGCTTCGACCGCCGGCCCCGCCGTGCTGTCCCCGGTGCTCGCCTCGCTGCTCATCCCGAGCCTGGGCATCTTTGGCGCCCTTAAGGCGCTCGGCGTCATCTTCTTTGTGACGATCGCCGCCTCCGCCCTGTTCCTGAAGGCCCCCGAGGCCGGCTGGCTACCCGAGGGCTTCGAGGCCCCCAAGGGCGGCGCGCATGCCGGCACCTTCGGTGACCTCACCCCGGGCGAGATGGTCAAGACCCCACGCTTCTGGGTCCTCATCGTCACCTTCGCCTTTGCCGCCACCGCGGGCACCCTGCTCGTGGGCAAGGTTGCCTCCATCGCCGCCGTCCAGCTCTTCGCCGACCCCACGAGCGCCGCGGCCGTCGCCCTCGGCGGCGTGGTGGTCTCCGTCAACACCTGCGCCAACCTGGTTGGCCGCCTGTCCTTTGGCCAGATCATCGACAAGCTCGGCGCCTATAAGTCGCTGCTCATCAGCCTTGTCGTCACCATCGTCGCCCTCGTCATCATGTCGATGAGCTTTACGCAGAGCATGTTCTTCGTGGCGCTCGCCCTGCTCGGCTTTAGCTTTGGCGCTCTGCTCGTCATCTACCCGCCGCTCACCGGTGGCGCCTTTGGCACCAGCAACATCGGCGTCAACTACGGCATCATGTTTTTGGGCTACGCCGCTTCCACCTGGATCAGCCAGCCCATCACCGCTGTGCTGTATCACGCCGAGGCCGGCAGCGCCGCCTACCAGCAGTCCTTCTACGGCGCCATTGTGATCGCCGCCATCGCCGTCGTGCTCACCGTCTACATGATGGTCTCCGACAGTAAGAAGAAGTCCGCCTAGTTCTACCGATGCGACAAAGGGACAGCCCCTTTGTCGCATTCCACCGCCACCAGTATTAAGGAGTCGAAATGTCTGAGCTCAACCCCGTCCGCATTGCCGTTATCGGCGCCGGCGCCATGGGCCGCAACCACATCCGCTTTGTCACCGAGGAGCCCGAGGCCGAGCTCGTCGCCATCGCCGACGCCTTTGAGGGCGCCCGCGCCACGGCCGAGGCCGCCGGCGTGCCGTTCTTCACCGATCCCGCCCAGATGATGGACGAGGTCAAACCCGAGGCCGTCATTATCGCCACCCCCAACGACCTGCACCTGGGCGTTGCCCGCGAGGCCATCAAGCGCAACATCGTGCCGCTGGTCGAAAAGCCGATCTCCAACGACCTGGAGGATGCCCAGGCCTTTGCCGCCGAGGCCGAGACCGCCGGCGTGCCCGTGCTCGTGGGTCAGCACCGTCGCCACAACCCCTTCGTCAACAAGGCCAAGGAGATCATCGAGTCCGGCGAGCTGGGCAAGCTCACCGTGTCGAGCTTCCACTACATGATCTATAAGAATGACGAGTATTTCGATGTCGAGTGGCGCCGCAAGAAGGGTGCCGGCCCGATCCTGGTCAACCTGGTGCACGACGTCGACCTGCTCCGCTACCTGCTGGGCGAGCCCGTTGCCGTCCAGGGTATGCAGTCCAGCGCCGCCCGCGGTTTTGAGACCGAGGACTCCGCCGTGGTCAACGTCCGTTTTGCCGATGGCGCGCTCGCAAGCATGACCATCTCCGACTCCACCGCCAGCCCCTGGAACTGGGAGGCAACCGCCCGCGAGGATCCGCAGTACCGCCCCTTCGACGCCGACGCCTACTTTATCGGCGGCACCAAGGGCGCCCTGTCGCTGCCCCGCCTGCACCAGTTCTCCTACGACGGCGCCTCCAACTGGCACAAGCCGCTGCAGATGGAGATTCCGGCCGTGGACCCGGCACTGCCGCACAAGATGCAGCTCAGGCACTTTGTGAAGGTTGTCCGCCGCGAGGTCGAGCCCGTCGTGACCCCCGCCGATAACGTTAAGACGCTCACGCTTCTCAACGCCATCAAGGAGGCCGCCGAGACCGGTCAGCTCGTCGAGCTGTAATGCCTTAAGAGCGGCCGCGGCGGAAACTCCATGCCGAGCCCTCGGTCCGCCACAAATAAGCCCCTCTTCTTTGCCCCGCGAGCAGCCTCCTGCCCGCGGGGCATTTTGCTACCTTGCCGACGATTATTCTGGGGCGGGGGCTATTTTGCACCTCGGCTTGATTCGTTCGCCACGAAATGCGCCTATCTACTACGTTTAACCGATCGCCCTTAACCATGCCAAATTTCGCGAAATAAAAGCCGCAGGTAGACGGCTTGCGTATTCTCGGAAAACCGGGGGATGGTCGACCCATACGGTTCAAACGTAGTAGATAGGCCGCTTTCGTGGCGCGGCCCCAAAACAGTCTTTTGGGGCGGGTGGTATCCTTGGTAGCCCTGTGCTGCAAACGCACCTTAAACGCAAGGAGTCCCATGGATCTTATCGCCCAGCTCGCACGCGAGCTCAACCTTAAGGCCGCCAACGTCGAGGCGGCCGTCAAGCTCATCGACGAGGGCAACACCATCCCCTTTATCTCGCGCTACCGCAAGGAAGCCACGGGTGGCATGGACGATGTCGCCCTCCGTGCACTCGACGAGCGCCTGTCCTACCTGCGCAATCTTGAGCAGCGTAAAGAGGACGTCATCCTGCTCATCGACGCCCAGGGCAAGCTCACGCCCGAACTCGAGCAGCAGATTCGCGAGGCCACGCAGCTTCAGCGTGTCGAGGACCTCTACAAGCCCTACCGCAAAAAGCGCACGACCCGCGCGCAGAAGGCCCGCGAGGCAGGCCTGGAGCCACTCGCCAACATGATCATCATGCAGGCCTCGGCCAAGGGCAGCGCGCTCGATACCGCCGCGGCATACGTCAATGAGGAGGCCGGCTTTAACACGCCCGAGAAGGCGCTCGCCGGTGCCGCCGACATCGTGGCCGAGACGGTAGCCGAGGACCCGGAGAACGTCGCCGACCTGCGCGCCTTTACGCAAAACACCGCCGACATCGTCGTCGAGGCCACCGACCCCGCCGAGAAGACTCCCTACGAGCCCTACTACAACTTCGACGAGCCGCTGCGCCGTATACCCAACCACCGCGTGCTGGCTATCGACCGCGGTGAGCGCGAGGGCAAGCTCCGCGTGCGCGTGAACGTCGACGGCACTGCTGCCACGGCACGCCTCGGCAGCCGCTGGCCCCGCCGCCAGGGCGTGTTTGCTCCCATCTTTGACGCCGCTATCGCCGACGGCTACAAGCGCCTCATGGCCCCCTCGCTGGAGCGCGAGGCCCGCGCCAAACTCACTGTCCGTGCACAGACCGAGGCCATCAACGTCTTTGCCAAGAATCTCGAGGGCCTGCTCTCGGCACGCCCCGTCCGTGGCGCCCGCGTGCTCGCGCTCGACCCGGGCTACCGCACCGGCTGCAAGGTCGCCGTCATGGACGAGACCGGCAAGCTACTCGACCACGGCGTGGTCTACCCCACCAAGCCGCGCCACGACGTCGCCGGCACCAAGCGCGAGCTTGCCCGCCTCGTCAAGAAGGACGGCGTAAACACCATCGTCATCGGCAACGGCACCGCCAGCCGCGAGACCGAGGAAGTCGTCTCGGAGTTCATTGCCGAGCAGGCGCCCAGCCTTCGCTACACCATCGTCAACGAGGCCGGCGCGTCGGTGTACTCCGCCTCCGAGCTCGCCAGCCAGGAATATCCCGACCTGGACGTCACCGTGCGTGGCGCTATGAGCCTGGGCCGCCGCCTGCAAGACCCACTGGCAGAGCTCGTCAAGATTCCGCCCCAGTCCATCGGCGTTGGCCAATACCAGCACGACCTTGACCAGGCCGAACTCTCGCGCACCCTGGGCCACGTGGTGGAAGACGTCGTCAACCGCGTGGGCGTCGACGTCAACACCGCGAGCGCGAGCCTGTTGGGATACGTATCGGGTATTACGCCGAGCGTGGCCAAAAACATCGTGGCCTACCGCGAGGAAAACGGCGCCTTTACCGATCGCCGCCAGCTTAAGAAGGTCCCCAAGCTGGGACCCAAGGCATACCTGAACGCCGCGGGTTTCCTGCGCATTAGCGGCGGCAAGAACCCACTCGACGCGACAAGCGTCCACCCCGAGAGCTACGAAGTAGCCACGGCCGTCCTGGAGCGCGCCGGCGTTGCGGCAAGCGAGCTCAGCCGCGGCGGCGTGCCCGACATCGAGCGCCGCCTGGGCAGTATCTCGGCGCTGGCAAGCGACCTGGACTGCGGCACCCTAACGCTCATCGACATCGTCAACGAGCTCAAAAAGCCCGGCCGCGACCCGCGCGACGACGCGCCCGAGGTGGTCTTTAGCCGCTCAGCGCTTTCCATCGACGACCTGGAGCCCGGCATGAAGCTCAAGGGCACGGTGCGCAACGTCGTCGACTTTGGCGCGTTCGTCGACGTGGGCGTGCACCAGGACGGCCTCGTGCACATCTCCAAGCTGGCTAACCGCTTCGTCAAGCACCCGAGTGATGTCGTGCGCGTCGGCGACACGGTGAAGGTGTGGGTCGAGAAGGTCGATCGCGACCGCAAGAAGATCTCCCTCACCATGGTGCAGGGCAAGTAAACCGCCAAAGCAAAGGTACCCCCTGCAGCGACGTGCAAAATCGCGAGTATTCTGCAAATTCCACCGTTCCGAACGCCCCACAGAGACAATAACGTCAAAAACAGCCCCCGTTTTAGCGACATTAGAGCCAGAACGGGGGCTGTTCCGTGCTTCACCCAACTGGTAAAAGCCTTTACCTTGCTGAATACTCTCAATTTTGCACGGAGCAGGCAGGGGTACCTTTGCCCACGGCAGGATATGGAAGCCTATCGCCAACTTGCTGGCAAGCTCGTGCCGGCAGCCCCGGCCTTCCCTTTCCCTAGCGCGACCCTCGCGAAGCGCGTGAGCGATAGGGAAAGGAAAGGCCGGGGCGAACAGCCCACGACACAGTCGGTGTTCGCGTTACGGCAAGATATGGAAGCCGAGTGAGGCGATATCCTTGGCAAAGCCGCGGACGGTGTCGAGCGAGACCTCGTACGGGTCGCGACCGATGTTCTTGCGCTTGGCCAGGATGCTGTTGGGCACCGTGATGATCTGGCAACCGCAGGCCTCGGCCTGGTAAATATTGATGAGCTCGCGCGTGGACGCCCACAGGACCTCGCAATTGGGCTTGGCGGCGGCCTTCTTGACCGACTCCGTCACAAACGGAATGGGGTCGACGCCGGTATCGGCAATGCGGCCGGCAAAGAGCGAGATGATGGACGGCGTCTCGGCGTCAACGGCCTCGACCATCTCATCGACCTGCTCGGGGGTAAAGATGGTGGTGACGTTGACCTTGATGCCGTCGGCCGAAAGCTTACGCACCAGCTCAGCGGTGGACTCACCCTTGGTGGTCACGCACGGAATCTTGACGTAGACGTTATCTGCCCAGGTAGCAATCTCGCGGGCCTCGACCTCCATGGTCTCGACGTCATCGGCAAAGACCTCAAACGAGACGGACACATCGGTGATGTTGGCCAGGACCTCCTTGGCAAACGCGCGGTAATCCGTCACGCCACCCTTCTTCATAAGGGACGGGTTGGTCGTGAAACCCTGAACGTTGCCGTACTCGTACATGTCGAGCATGCCCTCGAGGTTTGCGCCGTCAGCGAACACCTTGATTGCCATCTGCCTGATTCCTTTCGTTTGCACGCGGGCATTGAACTGCTAAACACTTTACCTACGTTTATCAAGGCGTGAACTGCGGGTTTTTATCTTCTCGGCGAACGGTATAAACACCTCAGCGTTTGGATTGATAAATCGATTGAGCATGCAAAAGAAGAAAGTCTCAGTTTAAGCAAACGTCAGTGAGCGTGTTCCAGGTGCCGCAGATCGGCGTGAAAGAGGAGCGACGCGTACTTTGGTACGCGAGCGACGGCTTGAACGGCGAGATGCGGTGCCTGGGACGCGCGCAGCGCTAGATCAACCCAAAGTGGCGCATCGCGGTGACAGTGCCGTCGTGTGCGACATCGTCGGTCACGTAGTCGGCGACCGCCTTGACCTCGGGCATGGCGTTGCCCATGGCGACAGCCGTCTCGACCGCAGCGAGCATGCCCAGGTCGTTGCCCGAATCGCCGAAGCCAAAGGTGCGCGCATTTCCCTCGCGGCCCAGATACGCCAGCGCTCGCGCCACGCCCACGCCTTTGTCGATGCCCTTGGGGCTCAGTTCGCGGTTTGCTTGCTAGGCTCGCTTGGAAGATCGGCGGTAAACGCGTCTCCCAGTCAATCCGGCACCGCCGAGGCAAACCCCACACGCGCCCGCCGGCAAGCGGCACGCGCCCGCCAACGCAAAGGTCCGGCGGGACGCACCTAGCATCCCGCCGGACCGTCACTCGTCCAGGAGGTCGCCGCGACGAGCCCCTAGATCTTCGCAAGCTCCTCGGAGATGACGCGACAGACATCCTCAGCCTGAGGCATCACGCCGTACATCTCGAAGAAGCCGTGGTCGCAGCCGCGATAACGAATCGCAGTGACGTCAACGCCCGCATCCTGCAGCCTCTTCGCGAACAGCTCGTCCTGATAGCGCAGATAGTCATACTCGGAAGAGATGATGACCGTGCGGGGGAACGCGCTCACGTCCTCCGCGAACAGCGCGGAAATCAGCGGGTCGAGCATCTTGTCCGCATCGCCGTTGACGTACATGGGCGGAAGGTCGTTGTTGGCGAGGCGAATGCGATCAACCCTGCTCAGCGCCTCGGGCCTCTGCTCATCCACGACCTCGTACAGGTCATAGGACCACTCATCCGGAACGGGACCGCCATCAACGAGCGGATAAAGCTCGACAACCGCCTTGATCCTATCCGCGTGAGAGCCCTCGAGCACGACGGCATTCGACAGGCTGCCACCCGCAGAGTCACCAGCCACGGCAATGCGAGTCGCATCAACGCCCAGCTCGTCAGCGTGATCGACAAGCCAGTCGAGCGTCTTCACGCAGTCCTCGACGCCACCCGGGAACATCGTCTCGGGAGACAGGCGGTACTCCGGATAGATCGCGACGCAACCCGTGCGCTCCACGATGTCGCGCAGGCAGTTCTCGTACTGGCCGATGTTGCCCACCATGAACCCGCCGCCATGGATGAACACGAGCGCGGCAGACCCATCCTCGTGCCCCTCCGGCGTGAAGATGTGCAGCGGAATGCCCTTGTCGCCGAAGTTCATGACGACGGTCTTCTTGGCAACGTTCGCGCCCCTCACGACGTGGGTCTCCTTGTTGGGCGCGGAGCGCCACGCGATCACGTCCACCGGTCCGGCCGGCGCCGACCCCGCCGCAGGAGCCGCAGCGAGCTTCGCGTGCGCACGAGCATAGACGCGCGGATCGAGCACGTGCTCGCGGTCGTCACCCGGCACGGGCTTCAGCATCAGCCTCAGGCCGTTAGGCTCGACAACCTCCCTCGCGCCACTCTCAAGCACCTCAAGCTCGGAAGTGGGGTACTTCCTATCCTCGGCGCTCATGGCTAGCCGATCTTCAGCTCGTCGAGCCTGGCGTCGAGCTTGGCCATCTCGTCGGCGGAAAGCTCCCACTCGAACGTCTCGCAGTTCTGAATCGCGTGGGCGTCCGTGCGCACGCCCACGAGAGCGGTGCCCACGTACTCCTTCTGGGTGCTCCAGTTCACGGCAACCTGCGCCACGGGTTTGTCGTGGGCCTCGGCGATCTCGTCCATGACCTTGAGCAGCTCCTGGACGCGCGAGAACTTGGGCTCCCGGAAGTAGTCGTAGAAGCCACCGCGGACGTCGCCTTCCTCAAACTTCGTCAGCTCGCGGAACTTGCCCGACAGGATGCCCGCGCCAAGGGAGCCATAGGTGAAGGAGTCGATGCCACGCTCGTAGCCCCACTTGATGAGGTCCTCGGAGGAGCGGTCAACCATAGAGTAGGGCGGCTGCTGGACGTCAATCTGAGCGACCTTCTCGCACTCCTCGATCATCTCGGTCGTGAAGTTGGAGACGCCGATGTGGCGAATCTTGCCCTGCTCCTTGAGGAGCTGGAGGGCGCACATCGTCTCGGAGAACGGAGTCTTAGCGTCGGGCCAGTGCACGAAGTAGAAGTCGATGTAGTCGGTGCGGAGGTTGCGCAGCGAGCTCTCGACCTCCCTCATGATGTTCTTGAACGAGGAGTCGCGGTCATAGCCGGCGGCGCTGGTGATCAGGCCAACCTTGGTCGAGAGCAGGTAGCTCTCTCTGTCGACGCCCCTGAGCGCGTTGCCGACGACCTTCTCGGACGTGCCGTTGCCATAGCACGGCGCGGTGTCGATGAGGTTGACGCCGTGATCGAGCATGGTGCGGATGGCGGACATGCTGGCGGCGTCATCGTTCTCACCAAAGGAGTCGCCGCCGATCGCCCAGGTGCCCACAGCGAGCTGGGAGACGTCGACATCGGAATTCTTGAGGTGCGTGTAGCGCATGTTCTCTCCTTCTAATGGGGCGGCACGCGTCGAATGTCCTCGATCGCGTGCCGCCGGGAATTGCCTTAAACAAGCTTCGAATGATCCGGAAGCCGCCCTACACGATGCCCACGAGGCCGAGGACGAGCGCCAGAATCATGATGCCAACCAGGATGATGTTGACGTTCACGTTCTTCTTGCGCAGGAGCCAGAGGACGACGAGCGTAAGCCCCAGGGGCACGATGCCCTTGAAGATCGAGTCGAGGTAGGTCTGGATCATGACGGGGTCAGAGTCCTGAACCGGAATGGACAGGATCGTGTTGAATTGGACGTTCGCCGCAGTCATGGCACCGATCATCACGAGGCCAACCGTGGAGGTCGCCTTGGTGATGAGCTTCATGAGACCACCCTCGTACATCTCGGAGATGAAGTTGGTGCCCATGCTGAAGCCGAGGTAGGTCATGAAGTATCGGCAGAGGATCGACGGGATGTTGTAGATCAGCAGGAACATGATCGCGCCGAGGGGCGAGCCGCTCATGGCGAGGTTGATGCCAATGCCGGCAGCGATGACACGCAGGACGCCCCAGAAGATTGCGTCACCGATGCCGGACATCGGGCCCATCAGGGAAACCTTGATGCCGTCGATGGACTCGGTGTCGAAGTCTTCGTGCTGCGAGTTCTCCCTCTCCATGGAGGCGACGAGGCCCATGGCGAACGTGCCGACGTTCTGGGTAATGTTGTACCAAGTCGTGTGACGCTTCATGGCTTCGGCACGGGCCTCGGGGTCATCGGCGTAGTAGCGGTTAAGCGCGGGCTGGACGGAGTACAGCCAGCCGTCGGCGCCAGCCTTGACGGAACCGCCGGCGCAGGAGGCGAACACGGAGAAAGAGCGCAGGAAAATGCTGTTGAGCATCTTCTTGTCTTCAGGGCTCACATTCTTGGTCAGGTTGCTCATGCGAAGAAATCCTCCTCGTCGCTGGTTACAGAGTCGTTGGAAACGGCCTGGGTGGCCAAGCCCTTCTTGGTGAGATCGAAAATCTCCTTGTCGCGGAGGGCGGAGGCAACCGCGATGATGACGCCGAGAACCGCGATGGCGATCATCGGGAGGCCGAGGTACTGGTAGAGCGTGAAGCCCAGGAAGAAGTAGATGCTGAGCTCGGTGCTCCACAGCATCTGGAGCAGGAGCGCCATACCAACGGCGGGCAGGAGGGCGCCCACGGCGTTGAGGCCGCTCATGACATTGGCCGGAATCTGGTTGACGATAGCGGCAACGGGCTCAGCGCCAAGGTAAACGCCGAGGAAGGCGATGAGGCCAAAGGCGGCGTACTTAACGAACCAGAGAACGAAGTGCTGAAGCGCGAGGCCCTTCTCGTTGCCCTCGGCGGCCATCTTGTCAAAGGTGGCGGCGAAGAACGCGAGGAACACGTTGTTCATGAAGATCGAGAGGAACGCGGTGACGACGCCAACGGGAACGGCCAGCGTGATGGCGGCGCCTTGGTCGATGCCGGCGCCAACGGTGAAGGCGACGGCGAGGGCGGTCGCGGTAACGGGCTCGGCGGAGATGGCGCCACCGATGTTAACCGCGCCCATGAAGATTGCCTCGAGAGAGGCACCGATGATGACACCGGTCTTGACGTCGCCCATCAGAAGGCCCGCAACGAGGCCGACCACGAGAGGACGCTCGATCATACACTGACCGAGAACCCAGTTGCCGCCGTAGCAAATCAGCACGGTCAACCAGGCCATTACTGCTAACCCAATCATTTGACTTCCTTTCTCTCATTTCATTTGACCGCCTGGCCAAATCCCCTTATTTCTCCGCCGCCTCGATCAGACTCTTGAGAGGAGTCTTGGGATTGGACGGGATAAGCTGATGGAAAACCGGAATACCCTGCTCGCAAAGCTCCTTCGCGGCCTCGAGCTCATCCGGGTTGAGCATGATCGTGGAGTTGAGGGCGACCTTGCTATCCGGATCGGACTTGTCGAAGCGGCCGACATTGGCAACGTTCACGCCCTCGATCTTGCCCGGTGCGCCTTTAACGAGCTCAAGCACGTCACGCACGCAGTTGGTGAGCGCGAAGATGCGCATGGAGTCCGCACGCGGATCGTTCGCGATGCGGCAAGCATCCGGAACATCCTTGACGAGGAGCTTCTGGCCCGCCGGCGTACCCATGGAAAGCGTCATGCGAAGGGCATCGCTCTCCACGGCGTGCTTGTTGGCGACGATGATCCTGGTGGTGTTGAGCTCCTTGGTCCACACCAGGGCGACCTGCCCGTGAATCAGACGGTCATCGACTCGAACCTGAACAATCATTGTTTCCTCTCCTTACTTATTAGTGCTCTCTAATCGAAGAAGTCTCCGTCGGACCCCTCGTTGTCCGCGGCCTTGCTCGGAGGCTCGACGACCTGCATCGTCGCCCTCGCCAGCTCGACGCTCTGCTTGATCGAATCTGCCGTGACCGGCTCAGCGCCGAGGAGCGCCTCGATCACGAGGCCGAGGTTCATACCGGTAACATGGACGATCCCGCGCTTCTCCGGCTCCATGAGGACGACCTTCTGGAAGACGGAGCCACCGTAGATGTCGGTAAAGATGATGGCCTCGTCCTCAGGGCCCACCGAGTAAATAAACGCCTGGATGCGAGGGGTGAAATCGGAGTCGTCCACGTAGCAGTCAACTGCTTCCACCATGTCCGCCATACCGGTCAGGATCTCGATCGAGCTCCTGATTCCGCTTGCGAGGTGACCGTGCGACGCGACAAGAACTTTCTTCATCGAGTCTCTCCTAGAGCGAATAGTGGTTGGGGTTCAGAAGCTGGATCTTGCTTGCGACGAACGCGCGCATGTCGGGGGCGGCGTCCATCAGGAGGCCAACGCCGTTGCCGTCGTTCTTGCCGGAGCTGATGTCCTTCTCGAAGGCGCGGTACATGGAGCGGAAGTACTCCGTGGCGATGTTGAACTTGCTCATGCCGAGGTTCACGGCCTCCTGGAGCTGCTCGTCGGGGATGTCGGAGCATCCGTGCATGACGAGGGGGACGCTGACGGCCTCCCTGCAGGCCTTGATGCGCTCCATGTCGAGGTTCGGGACCTTGACGTAGGGGCCGTGGGCGTTGCCGACGGCGATGGCGAGCGAACCACAGCCGGTGCCCTCGACGAACTCCTCGGCGAGGTTCGGGTCGGTATAGTGGTCGCTGTTCACGAAGTCGTTGGCGTCGGAGCCGTTGCCGACGTGGCCGAGCTCGGCCTCGATGTCAACGTCGAAGACCTTGGCGACCTGGACGACGTCCTTCGTGAGCTGGAAGTTCTCCTCATAGGGAAGCGAGGAGCCGTCGACCATGACGGAGGGGAAACCGGCCTTGACGCCCTTGACGGCGATCTCGTAACCAGCGGAGTGATCCTGGTGGACGGCGACGGGCACGCTCGCGCGCTCGGCGTAATAGCGGGCGGCGAAGGCGATGATGTCGAGGGCACAGTGGTCCTCGAAGCCGGGCCAGTACTGGATGATGATAGGCATGTGCTCATCCTCGGCGGCCTGGATCGCATAACGGATGGTCTCCGTGTTGATGACGTTGATCGCGGGCACGCCATAGTGGTGCTCGGTCGCATGTTGAAGAAGCTCGTTGACCTTGATGAGAGACATCTTTGTCTTCCTTTCACTTGGATAACCATTGGATTGGACAGTTCTCAGCTCGTCAGCTGGTTGAACACGAAGAGAAGCGCGAAGCAGGCAGGCGCTTGCAAAACGCGGTGGAGCCTATGCGGCCGACTGGCCCTCAGGCTGTGGCGCTGCGCTTCGACGCCACAGTACGTACGCCACAAAAGCAACGACCGCAGCAATCGTTGAAGCGAGGGCGAAGGCCAGAAAACCCGCGTGCGTGCCGAGCGCGTCGCACGCCCAACCGCCAAACAGGTTCGCAACCACGACGGACAGACCGCTCTGAACCATCGCGAAGGCGCTCTGACCTCGAGCGCGACAATCCTCGTAAGTGTGGTTGGCAATGTAGGTAACGCAGGAGTAGTAGACGGTCATGTAACTCACGCTCTGCAGCAGCTGGCCGCAGATCATGACCGGGACGATGCCGGTGCCCACGAGCACGAGCCTGAGCGCCGCCATGAAGCAGGAAAAGATCAGGAGGTTCATCTCGCCGAAGCGCCTGACCAGCTTGGAGGAAACGAGCAGGATGGGGATCTCGCTCGCAGCGGAGACCGCACTCAGGACGCCCACGAGGTTCTGACCCTCGCCAAGCTCGACCGCGTAGCGGCCCAAGAACGCCCCGATGAAGCCAATCGCGGCCGAACTGATGAAGGCGAAGACCAAGACGAAGGCGATCTCATTGCTGGTAAACAGCGAGAGGAGGCCCTTTCCGTGGGAGACCTTGGGATCGTCCGCGGCATTGGCGCGAATTCCCGCCTCGGGGAGGCGCCACATGTGAGCCGCGAAGACCACCAGCGCGGCAGAGACCACCGCGAACTGGATTTGAGGAGCCATGTCGAGCAGCCGACCGACGATCAGGACGACGATGGCATAGCCGATAGTGCCACCCATGCGAATGCGAGAAAAGTCCAGGCCAGAGCGATCCGCGAGCTCGATGACGAGGGAGTCGCTCAGGGGCAGGAGCCCCGAGAAAAACGCCGAGAACGCAAAGGTTACGAGAAGGACCGGGACGAACGTCGACGCCAGGTAATACAGCGGAGCGAGTACCGCCGCCGCAAGGCAGAGGATCACGATGACCGCGCGGCGGCGCCCGAGCTTGTCGGCGATCGTCGACCAGAGCGGCTGGATGGCGAGCGCACACACCGGGGTCGCCGCGAGGAGGATGCCGGTCTGGGCTGCGCTGAGGCCGAGGCTCGTGTAGTGAGCGGAGAGGAACGGCGAGTACACGCCCGCGCAGACCCAGTAGAGGACGTTCGCGAAGAACAGCGAAGTCATGCTTGCGTTTGTCCTGGCGTTGTGCATCGTGCTTCTCACTTCTTGCTCGCCGGGCGCCTGTCTGGGCTTCGAAGTGATTCGCCATCTAGCGTGAAACGAAGTTGTGAGGCGTTGGAACAATGTTCTGTTGTTTCATCGTTTTCGTGCTGTTGTTTCACGGCTCATAAGATAGCAGCTCAAGATGAGATTGCGCCGGGGAAGCACCGATTTACCGTGAACGGTAGGAAATCGGCGGTGAAACGCTATTTCACCGCTTATGAAACATTTTGCTTTATTTTCACCTCTCTTGACCTAAGATACAAAGCAAACTAGGGCCAAGGAGTAACCATGGATAAGACAGGGGATGTGCTCAGCCACATCTGCGCGGTCATGAACAGCCTATCCCCCTCGGAGAAGGCAATCGCAACGTATGTGCTCGACCACCCGTCGGACGTCGCAACGATGACCGTCCGCGAACTCGCCGCAGGAACCGGTACGTCACCGGCGTCTGTTTCGAGGTTCGCAAGGACGCTTGACTACCGAACCTATTCGGACATGCGTCTGGCGCTCGGCATATCCATCAGCAGGGCCTCCGGCGAGGAAAAGGCCACGGGCGGCAAGGTTACTCTGGACGACGTCGAGGGCTCCATTAAGTACGTCCTGTCTCACAAGGTCAAGGAGCTCTCCCAAACCGCCTCGCTCATTGACTCCGATGACTTTTCGGCAGTCGTCAATCTGCTCCACAACGCCAACCTCGTCCTGATTGCGGGCGTCGGCAACTCGATTAGCATGGGCGTAAACGCGGCGTTCAAGCTCTCACAGGTTGGAGTCAGGGCGTTTTGCCCCAGTACCACCGATGCCATGGTCTCCGCCGCAACCAGCCTCAAGGAGAATGACATCCTGCTCGTCATTTCGACGTCCGGATACTCGAAGCGCCTCGTCAACATATTCGACTCTGCCGAGGATTCGAACACCCCCATCATCATGATCACAGACAACCCAGATACGCCGCTCGCGAAGCGTGCCACGTATATCATCCGAGCCATCTCGCGAGATCAGGCCATCACCGGAACCGAGGTCGCCTTCTCGCACAGCTCGATCAACTTCGTCATCGAGCTGCTGTTTCTCTTCCTGACCTCTTGCTGGGATGACCCGGTAGAGTTTAACAGGATCATCTCGAAGAATCTCTTGGGAGACAGGCAATACAGCTAGGTCGACGCACGCCGGCGCACCGATGCCCAGACCGAAACGGGAGGACCCCTTGATAAAGCTCATCCTCGCAGACATGGACGGAACCCTGCTGCCGTTTGGCTCAAGGGTCGTATCGGAGCGCACACACAGCGCGATTCTTTCGGCGCTTGATGCGGGCATCGCGTTCGGCCCCGCAAGCGGCCGCGACTACGCCGACCTGGCCGATGCCTTTAACGGCGACGCGCGCTGTTTCTCGACCGGCATCATGGCCAACGGAAAGAAGGTCTTCTCCAGCGGTGAACTCGTATTCAAAAAGACGCTCTCGACGGAGGCCCTCGTCAAACTCGATAGCGCCGTACGCCCCTACGCGGGGACGTCACTCTGGCTAGTCGCCGATGTCGATGAGACAGGCAAGCGCTGCGAGCAGTTCCTCTGCGCCGTCGAGCCTGGCGACGAATTCGCCCTGGAAGTCGTTAAGGACTCCGGAAGAGACATGGCGCTCGGAGACGTGCCCACGAACTGTGACGTCATCACCGCCGGTATCTTCGTCAACGTCAGCTCCGCCCCGACGGAAGTCGTTCGGAGTCGATGCAAGGAAGCCTGCCCAGAGCTTGATTTCCCCTCGCCCGTCCCATTCTTCCTCGATGTTGTTCCGGCTGGCTGGAGCAAGGTAAACGGACTCGACGCGCTTCTCGACAGCCTTGGGGTCACGCTGGACGAGGTCGCTTTTATCGGAGACTCGGAAAACGACGTGACGCTCCTCGAAAAGGTGCCGAACTCCTACGCAGTCGCGGGCGCGATGCCGGAGGCGAAGGCCGCAGCCCATCACCTGATCGGGGACGCGGCCGAGGACTCCGTCGCGAAGCTCATCGAACAGATTGTCCAGCAGCGAGGCTAGGGTTCCGCCAGCGTGGCATACGCCGTGCGCTTCGTCATCCGTTCGTGGCGCGCTACCTCGTGACGATCCAGAGCGTAGGCATCGTCGCGACGCCGATGCCTACGATGAGCGCGACCCACAGGACGCGGACCACGGGGTTCATGTCGCCCGCCACCGCCATGTCGTTCGCGTGCCAGAACCAGCTCTCGTTTGCCTTGCGCATGATGCTCTCCCTTAGCCTCGATTACGCCATCTATGGTCGAGCAATCGCAGGTCACGTGCCATGGATTTGCCCTACGCCCAGCTTTCAGTTCTGTAAGGCGGCGGGAGCCCGCGCGCAGACTCCCACTTGCGGCACCGAGCCCTGGCGTTCGGGCGTCCGGGTGGCGACGTGTCGCCTCCCCACGCGCCCCTGGTCACGGTCGAGGGCGACCTGCCGAGCTCCGCGGCGATCTCGCGGGCGCTGCGGTTGCGGTCGAGCATCCTCTCGACCGTGTTCCTCTCGTGCCTCGTGAGCCTCCCGTACGACCTTCCGGACGGTCTCGGTCTGGACATGCCGGCTTCCCTCCATCGAGGGCCGGGGGATTCCGGCCCCTCTGGGGTTGCCTACCCGGATTCGCGCCTCAGGACTCAGCGCAACGCGTTGCGCTGAGTCCTGAGGCTGTTGCAATGAAAATGAGAATCAAGGTCGATATTCTCGCGATAGGTGCATTAGCTGTTTATCCATACCGAGGCAAATCATGTTCGAAATAATAGGAGATGAGGGAGCGCCTTGAGGGAGTCCTTTCGGTGTCGCAACAATCCTTGAAATACAGAATGCAACTTCAGGGGTTAGACCTAACTTCTTGGAAACAAGAAGCCCGTACACTCGTCTTGACGAGATAGAAGGAAAGAAGTCCTTAATATCCAGGCCAACAATTACTTGCGAGCCAATGAGATTTTCAGCATTTGTTTTTATTGACCGTCCTTTGACAAAACCATGGACACAAGGCAATGGCTTATAGCCTTTTTCAAGCTCAGAGGCGATGAGTCTTTGAGCCCTTTTTAAATCAGATCTTGGGATTAATAGTTCTCGATAGCCACCGTTTCTTTTTGGGACCAATCTATTTCTATATAGGTCATACATGGAAGTTGGATATACAAAGAGATCAAGCTTTTCCAGGGACAGGCCAAGAAACCCAGCCAGATCGCCTTTCGACTGAAGTTCGTTGAGCATCAGATTATCCTTAAAGTTAATAGCCGGTTCCTCCGTAGAGTCGTACCTGATAGACACGTAGCAGAATATAATGTGCAAACAAAGCACTTCCGATTGCGATGCGCAAACGCTAATTCGAACCGGCTATAGGGTCATTCTACCAGTCTTTAATTTTGCGCAAAGGCTGAACCGCGCTTTATAACTCCGCGATGGGGCAAGTATGATGTTGGCGCGCCTTCCACGGTGTCGTCTGTGCAATGAGCCCCTCGTGTCCTTTCAGGTAGAAACAGTAGCCTCCAGATTCCATCGATGCTGCAATCTGAGTTTCCGTGCTCACGTGTTTGCCTCGGATTTCCATCCAGAATAGGCATTCAGACGATGTCGTCCTTGAAGATGATTATGAATGGAGAGAAGAAATCTATCTTGTTTGTCATAGGGCGCTATCAATGTCGCGAATTGAACTTATAGCCGACATGTGCACCGCAAATGCTGAGAGATGATCTTCTTGGTGATGCGACGGCATGCTGCCAGTTGTAAGGTCATCGATTAGCGATAATCGGTGATTAGCAAATAGATGAGAAATCGATCACCGCACACTTCTGAAAAATTGGCACCTCAGCAGCGATATGCGGCACCAAAAAGTGCCAATCCCAGCAGGAATAACGATAAAGAGGCGGCAATCCAGTTGCTGTCGCCGGTCTCGGGGAGCGTCGCGGTGGTCTCAGTGGCAGTCTTGGGCCTAGAGGACGTGGATATAGTGGTCTTGGTTACCGTCGTCTTGGACGTCGTTGTTGTCTTGGTTGTCGCGGCCGCGGGTTTCAGCGAGGGATTTGCCGTG
>URJD01000008.1 GCA_900548075.1 uncultured Collinsella sp. | reverse complement strand
TGTGACCTCCCGGTTATCAGCCGGACGCTCTAACCAACTGAGCTACAGGTCCATCGCGCAAGGGATATATTAGCCTAGTTGCAAGATGGGAGTCAACAATTATTTGAGAATTTTTTTCTGCCGTATTCTCGCAGGTCAAACATCCTATTGACCCTAACGGCAACAAAAAGGGCGAACCCGCTCTCGCAGGTTCGCCCCCATACCCCATCTACGCCAGGGCGGCAGAAAGCTGTTGGATTCCGTCAAACGCGGTCTCGGTGTTCTCGCCCGCGCGATCGATCTTTACAACCGAGCCTTTCCAAGTGGGCTCGGAGTCCTTGTCCTGAGCAGGCTTGTACTCGTCGGTCTTTACCACGTAGGCAAAATCGACTTCGTCGCGGTTGGGAAGATCCTGGGTATCGAAGCCGTACTCCAGACCCTCCAGAATCTCGCGCATGGCCTCGACGGTGTTTACGCCCGCCTGCAGCCTACGAACGCCCGTCTCGCTGTTGTACAGAACCGCGGGCGCCAGATACATCGTCCTGATGCGCTGCTGGCGCGTCTTCTCGAGCTTGTTGATCCAAACAACCAACACGGCGATCAGCACCCACCAAACGATGGAAATCACCAAGTCGAGCGGACTGTCGATCTTGTTGAATCCCAGCGAGTACCACAGGTACAGCAGGAAGATCGAAACCAAAGCCGAAACGGCAAGGACCAGATAGTTGCTCTTCTTCATGGCTCTAACCTCCCTTTATTCCTGAGTCTCGTCGTCATTGCCAAGGACCTTGTCCAGGTCGTTTTGCAGGCGACGGCCGTGCTTGTCGCGACGCAGGCCAACAAACAGGCCGTATGCTGCAGTGGCGACTGCGCAGATGATCATGTACCAGTGGACCCAGCAGGTGTCCTTCTTGCCGTCGAACTTACCCAGCGGGTTCTTGGCGTCGAAGACCTTCTCTTCCTTTTGCTCCTGATCGTTGCCAGTCGCGGAGTCCTCGCCCGTGGGCGCCGCGGTCATCGTGGTGGAGCCACCATCCGAGCCGTTAGACGTCGGGTTGGGAACCGTGGGCGTCGTCGGAGTGGTCGGGGTGACCGGCGTCGTCGGGGTGGTCGGCCTTGCAGGCGCGGCGGCAACCGTCAGCGTACCGAGCTCATCGGTCAGCTCGTAGTTATCCGCGCTCGTCTGCATCCAGTCGATGGTGTAAGTGTTCTGCGAACTACCGACGTTTGTCTGGCTACCAGTGACAGCGATGCCAATACGATCACGCTCAGCCAAACCGTCGATCGTGACCGTTGCGCTCGTAAGCGCCTGGCCGTCGTAGACCTTGGTAGCGCTGCCCGTCACAACATGCAGCGGGGCCTTGGTGATGCGATAGCTCTTGGCAATCGTTCCGGCGTAGTTACCCTTGCCGGTGATGGTCACGGTGATCGTCGCGACATCGACAAAGTCATCGGTGTCGTAGGAGACCACGTAGTCAGTACCCTCAACGAGCGTCTTGCCTTCGGCGTCCTTCACAACGGGCGTCCACTTGTGCTCGACACCATCGTAGACGGCATCCTTGGGATCATCGACCGTAACGCCCTTGTAGTTATCGCTCGGCGTGCCGGGTTCGGACGGAACGATGGACTGCTTGGTCACGGTAAGCGTGCCGAGGCTCTCGGAGACAACCTTGTAGTTCTTGGCCTTGGCCGTCTTGTCGAACGTCAGCTTGTAACCGTTGCTGGAGGAGCCCACCTGGGTCTGCTTGCCGGTAGCCTCAAGCGTTGCCTCCTCATCGCCCACCAGGCCGGTCACGGTGGCGCCGGCAGTCAGCGCCGTGCCGTCGTATACCTTGGTTGCAGAGTCGGTCGTAACCGCAAGCTCGGCAGGCAGGACCTTGATGGTTCCGTCAACCTTCTTGATGTTGAGCTTGGACGTCACGTCCTCGCCCTCGGCGTTGCGGATCACCAGGTGGTCCACCGTGGCCTTGACGCCATCGCCGTTCGCATCCGTAGCGGTCGCGTCCGAGCTGGGCGTGCCGTCAACGGCGTAGCCCTCGGGCAGCTGCGACACCGCAACCGTCGCGCCGTGAGCCTCGCCGTCATAGGTAAAGGTGCCGCCCGTCGTGGTGACCACCACGGTGTCCTCGGACTCGGTCACCGTCAGCGTGCCGGTCTCGATGGAGTCAACGGTGTAGTTCGCCTCGCGGGCCGTGCCGGTCCAAGCGAGCTTATAGGTGTTCGCCGAATGACCGGCCTTGGTCTGGCTGCCGGTGACGCGGAAATCAGCCGTCTCGCCGTTGACGAGGCCGGTAATGGCGCCGCCCGCCGTCAGGGCCTTGCCGTTGTAGGCGCGCGCGGCGCTCTCGGTCTTGATGGAGACCGGTGCCGGCTTAATGCGGTAGGTCCTCGAGACCGTACCGGTGTAGTTGCTCTTGCCGACAACCGTCACCGTAATAGAACCGGCGTTGATAAAGTCATCGGTGTCGTAGGCGAGCGTGTAGTCCACGCCCTCCTTGAGCTCGGTACCGGTGTAGTCCTTCACCTCGGGAGCCCACTTATGGGTCTGGCTGTCATAGGTCAGGTCCGCGGGATTGCTCACCTGGAGCTTGTGATACGAGGGGTCGTTCGGGTTCACGGACTGGGGCGTGACGATGAGCTTGCCGAGCGTATCGGAAGCAATCGTGTAGTTGCCTTCCTTGGCGGTACCACAGGCGATGGTGTAGCCGTTGTCGCTAGAGCCGACGTTGGTCTGCGTGCCGTTGGTCACGACATCGGCGTGCTCGCCGGATACCAGGCCGTGAATGGCGCCGTTCTTGTTCGTGAGCTCCTGGCCGTCATAAACCTTGGTGGCGCCCTCGGTCTCGACCGTGATCTTCTTCTGGCTGACCGTGAGCGTGCCGGTCTTGACGGTGACGTTCGCGAACATGTCGGTCACGTCGTCGCCCTTGGCATCGAGGATCTTGTAGCTCTTGACCGTGTTCTTGGAAGAACCGGCGTCGGTCTGAGCACCGTCCATCTTGGCCTTGACCGTAAAGCCCTCGGGCAGGCCCTCGGCCTTAATCTCATCGCTCGTCAGGGCATGGCCGCTGTAGGCACGCGATGCGGAGCCGCTCGTAAGCGTCACGGCCTTGGTGGACGGCGTGACCTTGAGCTTACCGAGGACATCGGTCACCTTGTAGTTGGATTTCTTAGTGTCCTTCCAGTTGATCTCGTAGGTGTTGTCCGAGGAGCCGACCTTGGTGCGGCTGCCGGTGGTCTTGGCAGAGACGGAGTCCTTGCCCTTGAGGCCCTCGACCTTGATGCCGTTGGCGGTCAGCGCCGTGCCGTCGTACTCCTTCTCGCCGCCGTCGGTCGTAACCGTCAGCGGGGCGGGATTGATCTTGATCGTCGCGGTGCCGCGCTTGACGTTGAGCTTGGACGTAACGTCCTTGCCCTGCGCGTTCACGATGACGAGCTCGTCGACCGTGGCCTTGACCTCGCCGTCGGCAACGTCGGTCGCCGTGGCCTTGGACTCGGCCTTCTTGACAGAGTAACCCTTGGGCAGGCCGTTGACCTGGACGGTGGCGCCATGGGCGTTGCCGTCATAGGTCGTCTCGACATTTACCGGCGTGGCCGTGATCTGGTCGGCCGTCTCGCTCACCACGAGCTTGCCGATCGTCCCTGTCTTGATGGTATAGTTGCCCTCCTCGGCGGAGCCGTCCCAGGTGATGACATAGCCGTTGTCGCTCTCGCCGACCTCGGTCTGGGAGCCCGTGGCGTGGATCGTCGCGGTCTCCTTGTTCTTGAGGCCCTTGATGGTGGCGACATCGTGGATCAGCGCCTCGCCGTCGTAGGTCTTCGACGCGCCCTCAGTCGTAACCGTCAGCGGGGCGGGGGTGATCTGGTAGGTGCGCACGACGGAACCGGCGTAGTTGCCCTTGCCGGTGACGGTCACCTTGATCTCGCCGGTGACGTTCGTGAAGTCGTCCTTGCCGTAGGCGACCGTGTAGTCGGTGCCCTCGGTGAGCGTCTTCTCGCCGTCCTTGACGGTCGGCGCCCACTTATGGGCGTTGCCGTCGTACTCGACGGACTCGGGCTTGCTGACACTCATGCCGTAAGTAGTGTCGTCGACGGAGCGAGCGGTGACCTTCAGCTTGCCAACCGTCTCCTTGACGATGTAGTTGGACTTCTTAGCGGTACCGTTCCAGGTGAGCGTGTAAGCGTTCGCGATCTCGCCAACAGCCGTCAGGGTGCCGGTTACCTTGAACTCCGCGGTTTCGCCATTAACCAAGCCGCTCATGGAGCCATCGGCGGTAAGTGCCTTACCGTCATACGTCTTCTCGGCGTTCCTGGTGGCAATGCTCAGCGTTGCGGGATCAACCGTCAGAGTCTCGGTCGCCTCGACAAAGCCGCTAAAGTTCTTCTCGCTCGAAGCGCGAACGTAAACCGTCTTGCTGCCCGCGTTCGTCAGCGCAACCTCGGAGCGATTCTCGGTCCACGTCTCATGATCGGCACTGTACTCGACCTTGATATCGTCACCCGTGGTGGAGGCGGCCTTAGCCTCGCCCGCCTCGAGGGCGTGACCGTCATAGGTCTTGGACTCGTCCTTGGTCGTAAGGACGATGTTGCCCGTTACGGCGGCCTTCGTAACCGTCAGCTTGCCGTTCACAACCTTGACGTTGTAGTTCTTCTCTAGATCGGTGCCCTTCTTGGCGGTGTAGGTAAAGGTGTTCTCGACGGGCTCGGCCGTGACGTCCTTCACCGTGGCAAAGTCGCTATAGTCGACACCCTCACCGGCAGCAAATCCATCGCGAGTCACGCTAACGTGCTTTTCCTGATGATCCTTGCCGTCATAGGTCCAGGTGTGATCGGCAGACATCAACGTAACGGCGCGCTTGGTGATCTCATACTTCTTGGTAACCGTACCGCTGTAGTTGCCCTTGCCGCTAATGACCACGGTGATAGCACCGGCGTTCTTGAAGTCGTCGGAAACGACACCGTCGCGCTTATAGACAACCTCGTAGTCCTTGTCGGCAGTCAGCTTGTTTCCATCGGCATCGGTAACCGTCGGAGTCCACTGGTGCTTAGAACCGTCATATATAGTCGAAGCGGGGTCATCAATCTTGATGCCCTTGTAATCCTTCTTGTCCTTCTCGTCAATAGACTGCTTAGAGACCTCAAGCTTGCCGAGCGTCTCCTTCACGGTGTAGTTCGATTCCTTAGCAGAGCCGTTCCACGTAAGCTCATAGGTGTTCGTAGACTCGCCCACTTTAGTCTGAGAACCGGTCGTCTTAAAGTCGACCGTCTCGCCCTCGACCAAGTTGGAGATAGAGCCCTCTGCCGTCAGAGCCGTGCCATCGTAGACCTTGGAATCGCTCGGGGTATTAACCGTCACGGTACGCGGGGTCACCGCAAGGTGGCCATCAGCCTTTTCGATCTTAAGCTTGGACGTTACGTCCTCGCCCTCAGCATTCAGAATCACCAGGTTGTCGGCGGTAACCGCAATGCCCTGGTCGCTATCCTTGCGAGCATTTACATCCTTAACCGCAGCGTTGGACGAAGCATCGCGCACGCTGTAGCCCTCGGGCAGGTTGTAGACGTTGACCGTCGGCACGTGCGTCAAGCCATCGTACTCAAAGCGACCACCCGTCGTAGCGACCACAATGGTCTGCTCGGACTCGGTGACAGTCAGCGTACCCAGCTTCTCCGCGGCAATACGATAGTTGCCGCTCTTTGCCGTGCCGTTCCAGTTGATGTCATAGGTGTTCAAGCTCGAGCCGACGCTCTTCTGCTTGCCAGTCGTCTTAAAGTCGGCCGTCTCGCCAGCAACAAGACCCTCCAGCTTGCCGGGAGCCGTCAGTTCGTGACCGTTGTACACCTGGGTCGCGGTCTCTGTGACGACCGTCAGCGGCGCGCGGGTAATGTTGTACGTGCGTTCAACCGCGCCTGTGTAGTTGCCCTTACCGGTAACGGTGACCGTCACCGTTCCGACGTTCGTGGCATCTTTGCTATAAGAGAGCGTGTAGTCAGTACCCTCGACCAGCGTCTTATCGCCATCCTTGACAACGGGGTTCTGTTTTTGAACCTGACCGTTGTAAACAACATCGACCAGGCTGGAAATCTCCATGCCAGACGAAAGCAGGTTGCGAGGCAGCACCTTGAGCTTGCCCTCGGTGATCGTGACCTTGTAGTTAGAATCCTTATAGGAAGCGTTCTTGGTGTAGGTGATGTTATTAACCACCTCGCCCGGCTCGGTAATAGAGCCATTGGCCTTAAGGTCAGAGACCTCACCATCCACAAAGTTGTACTCACTCGTTACGACAACGGCGTCGTCCTCGAGAGGCGATCCGTTGTAGTTCCTCGTGTGGCCATTGCTCACCAAGGTGACGGGGCGCTTCTCAATTTTGTACTGGACGCTAGCCGTACCGCCATAGTTGCCCTTGCCGGCGACCGTAATGGTCACTGTGCCGGCATTTACAGCATCGTCGCTAAAGGACAGATCATAATCGACACCCTTGACGAGCGTCTTCGACCCATCCGTCACGACCGGCTCGAACTCTTGCTTCTTGCCGTTGTAGACCGTATCCGACGGAGTCTGAACCTTCATGCCCTTTGCCGCGACATTCTTCGGCGTAACCGTCAGCTTGCCGCAGGCGTACTCGATAACGTAGTTATTCTCGTTGAACTTTTCGCCCTTATCGAAGGTGATGGCATTCACGACAGTGCCGGGGTTCGTAATAGAACCCGTAGCGCGAATATTGGAAACCTCGCCGGGCACGAACGTATCCTTGCCCGTCTCAACGACTACCGGATCAGTCAGAGCCGAACCGTCGTAGACCTTGCTGCAAGTGTTGCTGCTCAGCTTGACCTCGCGCTTGGTAATCTCGTAGGTACGCGTAACGGTGCCGCTGTAATTACCGATACCCTTCACGGTCACGGTAACCGCACCAGCGTTGACCGTATCCTCACCATACGAGAGCTCGTAGTCGCGGCCCTTAACCAAGCCGACGCCATCGCTCTTGACAATCGGCTCCTGCTTGCGGTCTTTGCCGTTGTACTTAATATCCTTGAGGTCACTAACAGTCACGCCCTTGTAGGAATTGGAGTCCTCGGGGTTGATGGACTGGTCAGTCACCGAAAGAGAACCGACGTCCTCTTTCTTAATTTCGTAGTTCGATTTCTTAGCAGAGCCGTTCCACTTGAGCTCATAGGTGTTCTTAGACGAGCCAGCCAGGGTCTGGGAGCCCGTAACCTTAAAGTCAACCGTCTCGTCAGCAACAAGGCCCTCAATGCTTCCGCGCGCAGTCAGCGGGGTGCCATCGTAGACCTTAGTATCGGAATCGGTCGTAATTGACAGCGGCGCCGGAGTGATCTGATAAGACACCTTAGCTTCGCCGCTGTAGTTACCCATGCCAGTAACAGTGACCGTCACCGTTCCGACGTTCGTGGCGTCTTTGCTATAAGAGAGCTTATAGTCAGCATTCTCGACCAGCGTCTTGTCGCCGTCCTTGACGACGGGCTTCTGCTGCTGGACCTGTCCATTGTAAACAGCGTCATCAGGCTCCTTAACGCTCATCTTGTTGTCGGGGTCCTTGGGATCAGGAACGATCGATTTGGGCTTAATGGTGATATAGCCGTCCGTCACCTGGAACGTGACATTGCTAAAGTTGGCACTCTTGTTAACAAAGCTGTTTTCAGACAGCCCCATATACGTGGTGCCCTCGCCAGAACGCTCCGCCTTGGCGGAGCCCTTAAGCTCAAAGTCGTTACTGCTGTATTTATCGTTCGAAATACTTACAACCCTGTAGCCCTCAACGCTCTGAGGCTGGCCAGTGTAAGTTTTAGTCGCAGAGTTGCCCTTAATCGCAACAACAACCTCGGAGTCGTTCGCAATAACAGTGAGCGTACCGGGCTCACATGTAATCTTATAGTTCTCCGGCAGCGTGCCGTCCTTCAAGCTATAGGTAAAAGTGTTCTTGGAAGAGCCCGCTTCGGTCTGAGAGCCGGTGATGTGATATGTGGCACCCTCGCCCTCGGCAAAGCCATCGCCCGTCACCGCAACATCAGACTGGGAGTTCTTTAAAAGCGGAGTTCCATCGTATTTCTTAGAGTCCCCAGCAGAAGTCATGGTCAACAGACGCTTGCCAATAAAGAGCTGTTCCGGCTCGGAGCTATAGGCGTACTCACCATCTTTGTAGTTGTCCCCAGTTGCACGAAGCTGAATGAACTTGCTATCGTTGTAATTTTTTGCGGTGATTGTGGACGGGTCGCCCGTCCATTTTTTACCGTCGACGCTGTATTCGACCTTCAGGCTGTTACCGAATTTGTCCTTAGCGGTCGCAGTGCCAGCCTTGTAGGTGTTGCCGTCATACTTCTTCTGAAGATTGTTCAGCGTCCACTTGACACCCTTCTGGTCGATTTCACCACCCGTAATCTCAAGCTGACCGTCCTCAACCACAAATTCGACGCTGGCAAAGTTCTTGCTGATGTTGGCGAAGTTCTCCTTGGCAAGACCCATCGTGTAAGTGCCGGCCGCGGTGCCCTTGGCAGTCGCATTGCCGGTAAATTTGAAGTCGCCGTCGGTGTAAAGCTTATTATTGGCCTTAAACTCATAGCCGCTCACAGACTGCTCTTTGCCGTTATAAGGCTTGGTGCCCTTGTTGCCCGTAATGGTAACGGTAACCTTATCGGAAACCGGATTCACCTTGAGAGTGCCATACTCGGGTTCAGCAAAGGTGTAGTTGTTGGCATTCGTACCCTCGTTCAACTCATAGGTAAAGGTGTTCTCGGTCTCGCCAACATTGGTGATGGCGCCGGTATAATTAATCGTCGCGCCCTCGCCCTCGACGAAGCCGTTCACGAATTCCATCTCATGTTTAGTGCGCTCTTCGCCATTGTAGGTCCACTCGCCAGAGGCGGACTTAAGCGTCACTTCGCGTTTAGAAATAACAACCTCTGTCTCGGTGGTTAGCTGTTTGGTTTCCTTGCCATCGACCTTCACGTTAGCGCGCACGGAAACGGAATATTTACCAGCGTTCACGAATGTGGGTGCCGTGGCGGTCCAGTTTTCTCCACCATCGACACTGTATTCTATGTTGCCCAGCGTTACGTGCTCTTTTGCCTGCTGCTTATACTTATCCGGCAGCGTGCTGCCATCGTTGATGGCAGCATCAACTGTCACGCCGTGCGGTTGACCGTCATACGTAACGTTTTCACCCGTGGCGGAAAGGCTCGCCCACAGGGCATCGAGGCAGTAGGTCTGATCCTTGCTATAGATATAAGTGATTGAATCGTCTGCATGACAAATATTGGAAGGCCGACCATCGCGGGCCTTATCAAGCCAACCGAAAAATACCTTATCTTTCGCAACAGGAACGGCAGACGTCACGTTAAACGTGTCGCCCCTTGCGAAGCCATAGTTGTACTTATATTTCAGGCTGTTACCATCCCACGGGGAAACCAGGTCGGAGGGGGGTGCCGCCAGACCACGTTGCGCCAGGGACAGACAGATGATAGCCGGCTTCGCCCTTTTTCGCGTTGTAGTAGAACACGATTTCGGAATCCATGCCAGCAATGGCCTTTTTGGGATTCTTGGAGCCCTCGTCGACCTCGTATCCCTTAATAGGCTTGGGGCTCTCGGTAACCTCCTGTCCCTTCACCAGATCGGTCAAGGTCTTGGAATCGAGCTGCTTTTCGGTTGCCTTGTCAAGGTATTTCACGGTGACAGTTTGATCTTGCGCAACATACTTAGCGTAGTACTTAACATTGCTCGAGACAGTTGCTGGGAAGCTCACTGGATTGCCCGAAATGTTCGGGTTGTCGTACCAGCTATAGAGCTTATACGTGACGCCGTTATATTCTATTGTCTTCCTGAGTTTTTCCGTGGTCTCGGGCACCGATGCACTATCCCCATCAAGAGAATAGATATCCGTGTCAATCATCTGGTATCCCTCTTTGCCCGGATACCACACGTAGAACTCGGCAGCAACTTTAGATTTAGCGACAACCTCAACCGTGCAATCAAGATGATAGCCGGTCGCAGGGTGTGAAATCTTGTATGGTTGCAGGATGATTTCCTTCACGTCATTCCGGTTTGTGATTCCGGTTTTGGACTTATAAGCCTCGAACAGCGTGTTCCAGTATTCGCTCTTGCGTGAGAGCACAAATCCGTTAGCAGACGCAGACTCCTCAATCAAGCCGTCTGGCCACGACACTACACGATTTGCAACGTTATCGTATGAGTTGCCAGCTTCTGAGCCATCGGTCTGTATATCGGTAATGTTGATACGACCCCTGTTGTTATCCGTTTCGGCTCCGCTTTCCGGATACCAGTCGGCAGCACTATTGGACTCAGGCTTCATCCCCGGCTTCAAGAAAAAGAAGTAAGCGTTCTGGACGCCCGTCTCCGGCGCAGCAGTCACGGTGATTTCTTTAGTGGCAGTCAGCAGCTCACCGTTGGTGCCAAGCGTCTGTGCCTTAACGGTCACCTTTCCCTGCGCGATGCCCTTAACGTTGCCCTGTTGGTCAACAGTAGCGACTTTCTCGTCGCTCGAGGACCACGTGACATTGGGCGCATTCGTCGTAAGCTGAATAGTTTTGAACTGCTTGACCGAGCTTTCGCCAGAAATGGTGAGGCTGGTAACGACATTGTCGGATACCACTACGGTGAAGGTGTCCGTGCCGAACTTGTGCTCACCAATAAGATGGTTTTTCCTGCAGTACTTGTGTTTGAACTTGTAAGTGCCAGGCTTATCGAATGTAACCGATACTGTCTTTCCATTGTTGGTAATCGCCGCGTCGTTTTCGTTATCGGTGGTTACCTCCCATTGATGGGAATAAGCACAGTAGCCCTTATTGCTCGTTCCGTTCAGGGTCACCGTATCGCCGACTTTGGCGTTAGTGGTCTTGCCGGGCTCGCCGCTCACATCGCTCGCAACGGAGACATTTTCCTCATTAGCCGCAGCCGCGATATCGTTCGACGCAACATCGTTCGAGCCACCATCGACGCCCTCGGCGTCCTCGATCGGGGTGGCCTCCTTTGCCGGCTCGGCGGCCTTTTCCTGCTCGGTCTGGAGCGTAACGCGCGGAGACTGCGCCACGTCGGCAGCGTCCACGGTGTACAAACCATTGGCGTCGGCCTTGAGTTCGCGGTCGGCGCCGCTAACCGTGAGGGTGACCTTGCTCAGCTTGTAGCCGTTGTCCGGCTGAACGGTGAACTCAAAGCTGTCGCTCGTAGGCGCCGTCACCTTTTGGGCCGGCTGCGCAACAACCTGGCCCTTGTACGTGATGGAGGCGTTGTTGAGCGTGAGGGCGATATCGGCCGTTTCCGTCTGCTGGGAGGGTTGAGCAGACGGGGCGGGCTGGGCCGACGGGGAGTCATTCTGCGCAGCGGCGGCATTGTCCTGCGAGCTGGGCTGAGCCGCTTGCTCGGACGCGGCCTGAGGCTGTTCCTGCGTATTCGACTGAGCAGTTTCCTGCTGCCCGCTGCTCGACGCACTCTGGTCCGTCGAATCTTGCGCGGCAATAACGCCTGCCTCTTGCAGACCCTCGGCAATCACCCTTGTCGGCACGCCCGAGACCAGCATTGCTACCGTCACGACCACCGTCATAGTCTTGATGCCAAAGGCCTTTGCCCGGCGTGCGGCACCGACAACGTTCAATTCCTGCTCGAATCGATCGTTCTTGCGCATAGTTCCTCACTCCAACAGGTCCCCCGTGCCCTCACACGGGATAGCGTCACCCGGCAAGCCACCGCGCCCTCACGCAGATCATGCCGCCCGAGCAGGTCACCGCGCCCTCACGCAGTCCCTGCCAACGACCAAATTGAACACGCCGTCTGGCAGAACGACGCAAATCAATAGAATCAGTCATAGTCAATATACTACAGAGATAGACCAAATTTGGACGTTAAACATCATTGCTGGGCCAGCATTTCGATAACGTCGCACAACGCACCTTTTGCCATAGGCCAAAATGGCAGCCACCCATGGCGCATGAGCGTCTATACTCAACCGAATGAGCGTTTCTTTTACACATAGGGCACGTCCCGGGGTACGCATCGTCTGTGCGGTGCTGCTTGCGCTTGTCGCGCTAACGCTCACCGCTTGCGGGGACTCGTCGGGCGAAACCTCTGGGGCAGACTTCTCGGCACCCAAGCATATCTCCCCGTCGGCCTTTCATGCCGATGCGGCACAATCATTCAACGGCGCCTCTATCGACACCTCGTGCGTAAACGCCGGCTACGTTGGAGCAGCGGCCGCCAACCAGCAACGACTTAAGTTTCTCGTCACCAGCGGGCAGGCTACTTACAGCTACGACCTGCCGCAGGACGGTGCGGCCATCATTTGCCCCCTCACGTTTGGCGACGGCGCTTATCAGTTCCGTGTGATGCAAAACACCTCGGGCGACAACTATGTCGAGCTGCTCAGCGCAACTGCCTCGGTAGCGTTGAGCGATGAGCGGGCGCCCTTTACCGTGCCCAACGTGTATTGCAATTACACCGATACCAGCGCATGCGTTAAAAAAGCGCGCGAACTGACCAAAGGCGCCCAAAACCAGGGCGATGCCGTAAAAGACATCTGTCAGTGGGTGGTAGATAACGTTTCCTACGACAACGACAAGGCATCCAAACTTAAGCAGGCCACGGGCTATGTCCCCAATCCCGACAAAACCCTGACAAGCAAAAAAGGCATCTGCTTTGATTACGCCAGCCTGGGAGCCGCCATGCTTCGTAGCGTGGGCATCCCCACAAAAATTGTCACCGGCTATGTATCCCCCGACCAGATCTATCATGCGTGGATCATGGTCTATATCGATGGTACCTGGAAAAGCGCGCAATTTAGCGTAGACAGAAACACGTGGTCGCGCGTGGACCTGACATTCGCCGCGAGCGGGGATAACAAAAACGTGGGGGACGGAAAGGAGTACACCGATCGTTATGTATACTGAGCAGTGTCAAATAGCTTGTACGAAAGCAGGGAGATAAATGGCGAAAAAGTTATTGGAGAGCAGCGCGGTCAGCGCTTTTTGCGACAGCATCGCCACCATGCTTTCCGCAGGCATTCAGACCGAAGAAGCCGTCTACATGCTTGCGGAAAAACGCGAGCAGTCGCACTTTAAAACAGTATGCGACGGCGTATATGCCAAGCTCATCCATGGCGCCGGACTCGCAACCGCCATGGAAAGCACGGGCGCTTTTCCAGAATACGCCGTCGAGATGGTGCGTATTGGTGAGGCATCCGGACGCATTGAGCGCGCCCTGCGCAGCCTGGGACGCCACTACGACAGCGAGGGTCGTATCTTTAATAAATTGCGCAACGCCGTGGTCTATCCGGCAGCGCTCCTGTGCATTATGAGCTGCATCCTTATTTTTACCGTAGCCTTCATTTTGCCGACGTTCACCGACGCCTATTCCAATATCTCCGGCTCTCTTACGTCTGGCTCGTTCTCCATGATCGGCGCATCCGCCGTGATTGGCTGGATCGCGCTTGTCGTGGTGCTTGTGGCCACGGCCATCGCGCTCGCTGTGGCCGTACTCGCACGCACCGAAACCGGCCGTATCCGCGTTATCAAGATGTTCGAGAAGTTTCCGCTCACCAGGAACGCCATGTATCAGCTGGCCGTCTCGCGCTTTGCCAGCGCGCTTTCGGCCTTTGTCGCCTCGGGCGTACAGGACGGCATTGCCGTGGAGCGCGCAGCGGCGGCGGTCGATCACGACGAGCTAAGCGCCAAGCTACAGCGGGCGCATCAGAGCATGGTCAGCTTGGACAACCCGCGCAGCCTGAGCCAGGCAATCAACGAAAACAACGTGTTTGAGCCCATCTACGGACGCATGCTCACCGTGGGCATTCACTCCGGCTCCGCCGACGAGGTGCTCGGGCAACTGGCCGGCATCTTCTTTGACGATGCCATCTCGCAACTCGACGCCGTGGTCGATAACGTCGAGCCGGTGCTTGCCGGGTTTTTGACCGTCGCCGTGGGAGCCACGCTCATCGCCGTCATGCTGCCGCTCATCGGTATCATGGGTTCTATCGCCTAGCTGCAGAAAAGACGTTTTCGCATGTTTCACGAGATAACCGACAAAGAGCTGCGGGCACGCAAGCGGCGGGGCATTATAGCCGCCGCGGTGGCCGTGCTTCTTGTTGTCGCCATCGCCGGCGGGGCGTTCTTTATCCGCCGCGCGCAGCGCGAACAGGGAGCTGTGGCGCTTCGCAATTCCATTCTTAACTCCGCGCGGCAATGCTGCGCCATAGAGGGTAGCTACCCCAAAACAGTCGAGCACCTCGAAGAGCACTACGGCCTCATCATCGACCATGACGACTACGTTGTGAGCTACGAGCACCTCGCGGACAATATCGTGCCTAGCGTGGTGGTGATGCCTCGATGAGCCACGTCGACGAAACCTCAGGCAGCAACTGTATCACCGCACTGTCCAAGCTATCCGAAGCCTCTGCAAGGAGCAATACCGAGCGCAAGTATCGCAGGCTCTTCCCGCTGCTGCTGCTCTGCGTGTTCTTTATCGCACTGCTGCTGGCACTGATCGCCGGCGTCACCGTGTATCGGCACGTCTCCGACGCACAGGCCGCTAACGTCTCCCATCGCGAGGGTATCGAGCTTATCTGCAATATCGTGCGCGCCAACGACGCCAAGGGCGCCGTCGCCGTCGGAGACGGTCCCGAGGGCAAATCGCTTGTGATTGTCCAAAACCTCGATTCTGGCACCTATGAAACGCGCCTGTATCTTTACAAGGGCAGCATCGTGCAGGAATACAGCCTGGCAGGAACGGAATACACCCCCTCCAAGGCAAGCAAGATTACCGATTCATCGAGCTTTGCCTTTACGTACGACAACGGCCTTTTGACCGTTACGACCGATCAGGGCACCTGCGAAGTCGCCCTCCGCTACCTGCAGGGAGGCGAGTGACATGTCCTTGGCGAACGCACACAACGATTCTCGGCACATTAAATCGACTACAGCATTTGTAGTCGAGACGCTCATCCTGCTGGTTGCCCTTGTTTCGTCCATGGGCGTCCTGACACAGCTCTTTTCCCGATCCATCGCGGCATCTCAACAGTCCGAACGCCTATGTCAGGCGGTCAACGTGGCAGAAAACGCCGCCGAGGAGTTCGCCGCCGACCCCGCCGGCGTCGCTGCGGGTAAAAAGGTGGGACGCGGCGTCGCCTTAAAGGGCCGCGACGGCTACAAGGTCTCCTGCGAGACCGCACAGGTCAAGCGAAGCGCGGGCACGCTATGGCGCGCGCACATCACCGTGTCCGACAGCCAGGGCAAGGTTTACTCCCTCGATACGTCCCGTTATGTTAGCGAGGTGAGGTAGATGTCCCATCAGCCCAACGAAGGCGTACGCATTGGGCCCGTCAGCCTGCTCACGCTCGTCTCCGTGCTCCTGCTCGCCGTACTTGCCATGCTCTGTGCAACCACGTCCAATGCGGCGCTGGAAATGTCAAAGCGCCAAGCCGCTACCTCCACGAGCTCCTACAGCATCGAATCGTGCGGCCAGGCCATGCTTGCCGTTCTGGACGACACCGCCCACGCAAGCGGGACGGATGCGGCCTCGGCTGTTTCCGGCATCGGTGCGCAGCTCGATGTCATCGAACAGGACGCAAAGGCCAACGCCGATACCACGGATTTGGACATCGACACCTCCGTTGACGGAACGTCTGTCCTGTTTACCATCTGTGCTCGCAACGGACGAAAGCTCGACGCCCGCGTAACATTTGCCGACGATCTTTCCTATTCCATCGACGAATGGAAGGTCACCACGACCCAAAACGATCAAGCCGACTCCGACACCCTGTGGACCGGCTCCGCCGCCAACTGACACCGATAAGGAGAACTCTCATGCAGCTCAAGGAATTGCTTCAACAGATGATCGATGCAAAGGCATCGGATGTCTTTATCATTGCGGGGCTTCCCCTGTCCTATCAAAAAAGCGGCATTATGGTTCGAACCGACAGTACACCGCTCATGCCGGGCGATACCGAGGAATACATCGCCGGTATTTACGAACTCGCCAATCGCGATATCGAGCTGTTCCGCGGCAACGTCAACCACGATGACGACTTTAGCTTTGCCGTGCCGGGCGTCGGCCGCTTTCGCGCAAACATCTTCCGCCAGCGCGGGTCGTTCGGCGCGGTTATCCGCGTGATCCCGTTTGGTCTTCCTAACGCTCAGGAGATGCATATCCCCGAGCAGGTGCTGCGCCTGGGCGACTTTACGCGCGGCTTGGTACTGGTCACCGGACCGGCCGGCAGCGGCAAGTCCACCACCCTCGCCTGCATTCTCGACCGCATGAACCACACCCGCCAGGGGCACATCATCACCATGGAAGACCCCATCGAGTATGTGCACCGCCACGGCAGCTGCATCATTACGCAGCGCGAGATTCCCACGGATGTCGCCACGTATGCCGAGGCGCTGCGCTCGGCCATGCGCGAGAGCCCCGATGTGATCTTGCTGGGCGAGATGCGCGACACCGAAACCATCAGTACCGCCGTCTCCGCAGCCGAGTTGGCGCAGCTGGTCCTATCCACGCTGCACACCACCAGCGCCGCCGATACCGTCGAGCGCATCCTGGACGCCTTCCCGCCCAACCAGCAACGCCAGGTTCGCATCCAGCTCTCGATGGTGCTGCAGGCTACGGTCGCCCAGCGCTTGGTGCCCACAATCGACGGTGGAACCACCCCGGTGTTTGAGGTCATGGTCATGAACACGGCCATCCGCAACCTTATCCGCGAGGAAAAGTCCCATCAGATCGATTCCGTCATTGCCGCCGGCGGCGCGCTCGGCATGCAGACCATGGACCAAGGCCTATTCAAGGCCGTAAAGGATGGCATCGTGGCCAAAGATGTCGCCTTGCAGCACGCCAACCACCCAGAGGCCCTTGCCCGCCATTTCGAAGCCGAGGGCATGTAGAAATTTAAAAGGCATCAGAGCCGCAGATAGCAGGCCCGTCCCCGATAACCCGGGGACGGGCCCTTTTTCTTAAGCACGGCACAAAAAAGGGACCGGACACAGCCCATTCGAGTTGCATCCGGTCCCAGCCTCGGCTCATATGTCCAAGACAGAGGCTCTTTTATACCTCGTCTGTGACCTCGGGCGTAACCTCGGAAACGTCCTCGCCAGCGCTCTCCGCGGGCTCCTCCGCGTCTTCGCCGTCGAGTTCCTTCTTGTCGCTCTCCATGCGGGCTACGGCGCAGATGCGGTCGTTATCGTCGACGGTCATCATCTTGACGCCCTGGGTGGCGCGGCCAGTCTGGCTGATCTCGTCGGTCTTGACACGAATGACCGTCGCGCCCTCCGTCACGATGAACAGCTCGTGCCGCGGGCCCACCGTCTTCATGGCCGCGAGGTTACCCTTACGCTCGGTCATTTGGATGGTGTAGACGCCCTGGCCGCCGCGATTCTGCTCCGGGTAGTCCGCAACCGGCGTGCGCTTGCCGTAGCCGCGCTCGGTGATGACGAACAGATCGCCGTTGCCGTTAGTGACTTCCATCCCCAGAACGCTCACGCCGTCCTTCATACCGATACCGCGAACGCCGCTGGTATCGCGGCCAGTGGCGCGTACCTGCTCCTCGGAGAACATAATCGCCTTGCCCGCAGTGGTGGCCAGGATGATCTTGTCACCCTCGCGCACGCGGCGCACGTTCAGCAGCGCGTCATCGTCACGCAGGTTGATAGCGATCAGGCCATCGCGACGGCTGCGGTCATATGCGCTCATCACGGTCTTCTTGACCATGCCGCTCTTGGTGGCAAACATCAGGTACTCGTCGGCCGGGAACTCGCGGCAGCTGATGACGCTCGCGATCTTCTCGCCGTCCTCAAAGGGCAGCAGGTTGACGATCGCGGTACCGCGCGCCTGGCGCGTACCCACCGGCAGCTCGTGCACCTTCAGGCGATAGACCTTGCCCTTGCTCGAGAAGAACAGCACGTACTCGTGCGTGGACGCGATAAACATCTCGTCGATAACGTCATCCTCTTTGAGGTTGACGCCCGATACGCCCTTGCCGCCGCGCTTTTGGGCGCGGTAGGCGGCCACCGGGATACGCTTCACATAGCCGGTGTGGGTGATGGTCACGACCATGTCCTCGTCGGCGATCAGGTCCTCAACATCCAGGTCCTTCTCGACATGGCTGATCTCGGTGCGGCGCTTGTCGCCAAACTTCTTGGAGATCTCGCGCATCTCTTCCTTGATGACGCCCAGGATCTTCTCCTCGTGCGCCAGCAGGTCCTCGTAGTAGGCGATGGCGCGACGCAGACCGTCCAGCTCTTCCTGGATCTTGTCGCGCTCCAGGCCGGTCAGGCGGCGCAGCTTCATCTCGAGGATGGCCGTGGTCTGCTCGGGCGTAAAACCAAAGCGCTCGATCAGGCGGCTGCTGGCCTCGGAGTCGGTCTGCGAGGAGCGGATGATGCTGATGACCTCGTCGATATGGTCAAGGGCCATCAGGTAGCCCTCGAGGATATGCGCGCGGGCCTGGGCCTTCTTAAGATCGTAGCGGGTGCGGCGGGTGACGACGTCGACCTGGTGGTCGATGTAGTGCTGCAGCATCTCGCGCAAGCTCAGGCATTTGGGCACGCCGTTGACGAGCGCAAGGTTATTGGCACCAAAGGTCGTCTGCAGCGAGGTGTACTTGTACAGGTTGTTGAGCACGACCTGCGGAATAACGCCCTTCTTGAGCTCAATGACCAGGCGAATGCCCTTCTGGTTGGACTCGTCGCGCATGTCCGAGATGCCCTCGATGCGCTTGTCGTTGACGAGCTGGGCGATCTTCTCCTGCAGGGTGCCCTTGTTGACCATGTAGGGAATCTCGGTAAAGACCAGGCGGCTGCGGCCGGTCTTGGTGGACTCCACATGGGCCTTGGCGCGCACGGTAATGGAGCCGCGGCCGGTCTCGTAGCTCTGCTTAATACCGGCGCTGCCCATGATGATGGCGCCGGTGGGGAAGTCCGGACCGGGCATGATCTGCATGAGCTCGTCGACGGTGGCGTCGGGGTTGTCGATCAGGTAGCACGTGGCCTCGATCGCCTCGGTGAGGTTGTGCGGGGCGATGTTGGTGGCCATGCCGACGGCGATGCCCTGGCTGCCGTTGACCAGCAGGTTGGGGAAGCGCGCGGGCAGTGCCACGGGCTCGGCGAGCGACTCGTCGTAGTTTGGCTGCCAGTCGACAGTATCCTTCTGCAAGTCGCGCAGCAGCTCCATGGCAGGCTTTGCCAGGCGGCTCTCGGTGTAACGCATGGCGGCCGCGCCGTCGCCGTCGATATTGCCAAAGTTGCCGTGACCGTCGATGAGCGGCGTGCGCATGGAGAACCACTGCGCCAGGCGGACCATGGCCTCATAGACCGCGGAGTCACCATGCGGGTGGTACTTACCGATAACTTCGCCGACCGTCCAGGCCGACTTCTTGTGCGGGCGGTTGGGGTAGATGCCGCTCTCGTTCATCGCGTACAGGATGCGACGGTGTACCGGTTTTAAGCCGTCGCGCACGTCCGGCAGGGCTCGCGCCGTGATGACCGACATCGAGTACTCGATGAACGACTGCTTCATCTCGCGGCCGAACTCCGAAATCTGGAGCTGTCCGCCGTTGATGTCCTCGCCGGCCGAGGCGCCACGGTCGACTTCGCCAAAGCTCTCCTCGAGCTCGCCGTCGTCGTCCTCTTCCTCATCATCATCGGCATCGGGGTTGTAGGCATCGGGGTCGCCGTCCTCGCCCTGCTCGGCGCGGGCGAGCAAGCGCTTCAGATCGTCGGGCATGCCAGCGTCGCCGGCCTCGTCCATGCCCTCGTTATTGTTGATATCGTCTGCCACGTTACCTCCTCTTAAGCATCAAGGAATCGTGCGTCGTGCGCATGTTTTTCGATATATTCGCGGCGATAGCCGACCTCGGAGCCCATCAGTTCGCGCACGGCGCGGTCTGCCACCACGGCGTCCTCGATCGACACGCGCTGCAGGATGCGGGTCTTGGGGTCCATCGTCGTCGAGGCAAGCTGCTTGGGGTCCATCTCGCCCAGGCCCTTGTAGCGCTGGACGGTATAGCCTTTGCGCTTTTTGGTGATCTTGCCGTCCTTGGCCTTGCCGTCCTCGTCGTTATCGTCGGGGTTCAGGCCCAGGCTCTGGATGGTGTCGCGCAGGATCTCGTCTTCGGGCTGGCGGCCGTTGGGATACACGTAGTGAATCTTGTTGCGCACCTTAATGCCAAAGATGGGCGGGCAGGCGACATAGACGTAGCCGGCATCGATCAGCGGACGCATGTACTTGTAGAAGAACGTCAGCAGCAGGATGCGGATATGTGCACCGTCGACGTCTGCATCGGTCATGATGATGATCTTGTGGTAGCGCGCCTTGGTGATATCGAAGTCGCCGCCGTCGCCGGCACTCGTCGTGACGCCGCAGCCGATCGCGGTAATCAGCGACTGGATGGTGTCACTCGAGAACGCGCGATGGTCACCAACGCGTTCGACGTTCAAAATCTTGCCGCGCAGGGGCAGAATCGCCTGGATGTCTCGGCGACGGCCGTCCTTGGCCGAACCGCCTGCCGAGTCGCCCTCTACGATGAAGAGCTCGGTCAGCTCGGCATCGCGCACCGAGCAGTCGGCGAGCTTACCGGGCAGGGACGCCGTCTCGAGCAGGCTCTTGCGGCGGGTCGCTTCGCGCGCCTTGCGGGCGGCGTTGCGCGCCTTGCAGGCCTGTTGCGCCTTCTTGACGATCTCGCGGGCGGGCTTAGGGTGCTCCTCGAGGTAATCGGCAAGGCCGTCGGTCACAATCTTGAGCGTGAGCGCGCGCATATAGGAGCTGCCGAGCTTGGCCTTGGTCTGGCCCTCAAACTGCGGATCGGGCAGCTTGACCGAGATAACGGCCGAAAGGCCCTCGCGCACATCGTCGCCGGTCAGGTTGGCGTCTTTTTCCTTGAGCAGGTTCTGTTTGCGCGCGTAGTCGTTGATCACGCGGGTGAGCGCGGTGCGGAAGCCCTCAAGGTGCATGCCGCCCTCGGGAGTGTAGATGTCGTTGGCAAACGACATGACGTTCTCGCCGTAGCCGCTATTCCACTGCAGGGAAACCTCGACCTCGCCCATCTTGGTCACAGGCGCGTCCGGGTCCGATTTGCCCTCGATGTAGATGGGCTCCTTAAAGGCCTCGGGGACGTCCTTGCCCTCGTTGAGGAACTTGACGAAGTCGATGATGCCGCCCTCGTAGCAAAACTCCTCCACGTGGGGAGTCGCCTCGCGTTCGTCGGTCAGCACGATTTTGAGGTTCTTATTGAGGAACGCCGTCTCCTGCAGACGGTTGTGCAGCGTATCGAAATCATAGATGCAGGTCTCGAAGATCTCGTCGTCGGGCCAGAAAGTGACGGTGGTGCCCGTCGAATCCGAGGTGCCCACGACTTCCATCTTCTTGACGGTCTTGCCGCGCGAGAACTCCATCTCGTAGGTGTTGCCATCGCGACGAACCTGAACGACCACGCGCTTGGACAGTGCGTTGACGACGGAGATGCCCACGCCGTGCAGGCCGCCCGAGACCTTATAGGCCGAGTTATCGAACTTACCGCCGGCGTGCAGGATCGTCATGACGACCTCGAGCGTCGGGATCTTTTTAACAGGGTGCTCGTCGACGGGGATGCCGCGCCCGTTGTCGACGACCGTGATGGAGTTGTCGGCGTGGACCGTCACCTGGATCTCGGTGCAGAAACCGGCCATGGCCTCGTCGACGGAGTTGTCAACGATCTCCC
>URJD01000007.1 GCA_900548075.1 uncultured Collinsella sp. | reverse complement strand
GCGGCGTGGACCCCAGCAGGTCGCATCCGCGCACGACCTCGGTGACGCCCATGGCGGCGTCGTCGACCACCACGGCTAGCTGATAGGCAAAAACGCCGTCGCTGCGGCGGACCAAAAAGTCGCCGCACTCGGTGGCGAGCGCCTCGCATTGAGCCCCGTACGTGCGGTCCACGAATTCGATCACGTCGTCTGCGAGGTCATCTACGGTGGGCACGCGCAGGCGCGTGGCCGGAGCGCGCAGGGCACTGCGGCGGGCGATTTCTTCGGCAGAAAGGCCTCTGCAGGCGCCGCGGTAGATGGGCGTGCCGTCGCTGGCGTGCGGCGCACTCGCGGCGTGGAGTTCGGCGCGCGTGCAAAAGCAGGGATAGGTGAGGCCGGCGTCTTGTAGCTGGTGCAAGGCGCTCTCGTACAGGTCAAGGCGATCGTGCTGGTAGTAGGGGCCTTCGTCCCACTCGAGCCCTAGCCAGGCCAGGTCGTCAATCAGTTGAGCGGCAAGTTCCGGGCGCTTGCAGCGATCGTCTAGGTCCTCGATGCGCAACACGATGCTGCCGCTCTGGCTGCGGGCCGAAAGCCACGAGCACAGGCAGCTGAATACGTTGCCCAGGTGCATGCGGCCCGAGGGCGACGGGGCGAAGCGGCCCACGACGGGGGTGGGCCCTGCCGTTGCCGGTGTGTCCGCGGAGTGTGTTGCTATGTTGCATGCGTTGATGTCCATGCGGACGAGTATAGCGCGGGAGGTGGGGGAGGCACCGACTCGACAGCTCGATCGCGCCCGCCAGCCAACCCCTCAAACGACAGAAACCCCGGCAGCTCTTCGCAACTGCCGGGGTCTCCGCGGAAAAGGGGGACATGATCCTCAAGCGAACGGCAAAGGGGCAAACCGTTTTCGCTCAACTGCTTTATGCCCCTCGGTTGGCGGCTCAATCAACGCGTGCCGCGCCCACACAAAGCCGCTACACCTGTGATGGAGCTATGAAGTGGTATCTATTGCTGGCGCTGGCCATGCCAAGGGTGTCCCTAATGACTAGTCATTTAAGAACGTCCCCAATGACTAGCTGCCGGGCGCGGGCGTGACTTTTGTCCCAATTGACGCCCCGCTTACCTAGACGGTCGTGTCGTACGCTCGCAAACGTGGGACAATAACGCTGTTGATATCACAGATAAAGGATGTGCCTATGAACACCCTCGCCGCCAAAGTCAGCCGGCAGCGCCACCTGTTTGCGCGATTCGCTTCCGCCTGCGCGCTCGTTGCGCTTGCGTTGTTGCTGCTGCCTGCCGCCGCGCACGCCGACGGCTACTCCATGACCCAAACCTATATCGGTGCCACGGTTGAAGCCGATGGATCGCTGACCGTTGTCGAGGGACGCCAGTTTGATTTCGACGACGACATCAACGGCGTGTTTTGGGAGATCAATACGGGAGCCAACCAGCAGGGCGGCACGGCGGGCGTCGATGTGCAGAGTGTCGAGGAAGAGGACACCGCGTTTAACAAAGTCGATAGCGCGAACAAGGGCGACTCTGGCGTCTATACGGTCGAGCAGACCGGTGACGGCGTAAGGATTAAGGTGTTCAGCCCTCACGAGAGCGGCGACAGCGCGATCTATTACGTGAGCTACACCATGACCGGTGCGGTTATGAACTGGGCCGATACCGCCGAGCTCTACTGGAAGTTCGTGGGTGACGGCTGGTCTGCGGATTCCGACGATGTCGAGATGGAAGTGTACTTCGCAAATGCCGCTGCCGGGACGGCGGCCGTCAAGGGCGATAACTTCCGCGCATGGGGCCACGGCCCGCTGACGGGCGACGTATCGCTCGATGCGGACGAACCCATGGTCACCTATACCATTCCCTGCGTGCATCAGGGCGAATTCGCCGAGGCACGTATCGCCTTCCCTAGCGACTGGGTGCCGCAGCTTGCCGCTTCGGGCGAAGAGCGCATGTCAACGATCCTGAGCGAAGAGAAGGAATGGACCGACGAAGCTAACGCCCGCCGTGAGCACGCGCGTGCGGTTGCCAGCGCGATTGCCGTGGCGTGTGTTGTTGTGGCGGTTGCCTATACCGGTGTAATCGTGATGCTCAAGCTGCGCAGGCCCAAGCCCAAGCCGCTCTTCCAGGACGAGTACTTCCGCGATGTGCCCTCCGCCGATCATCCCGCGGTGCTTGCAACTCTTATGAGCTGGAACGACGTGCCCGATCAGGCATATATCGCCACGCTGATGAAGCTGACCGACGACCGCGTGATCAAGCTGGAAGAAGCGACCGAGACCAAGAAGAAGGGTCTGCTCCGTCGCGAAAAAGAGGAGCAGACGTATCGCATCACAGTGACCGACGAGGCCTGGAAGGCTGCCAAGAAGGACGGCATCGACCGCGACGTACTCAAGGTCTTCTTCGCTGGCGTTAAGCCCGATAAGGACGGAGTCCGTTCGCGCACGTTTAGCGAGCTGGAGGAATACGCTAGCGAGCGCACCACATCTGTTGGCGACAAGCTCGAGGACTATCAGAGCACGGTTAAGGGCAAGCTGGAGGCGCGCGAGCTTATCGCCTCGGACGGCACCGTCGCCCTGGTTGCCGGCTTGGTTCTCGGCATCATCATTGTCTTTGGCATTTTGGGCTCTCTGTTCTATACCGACTTTGCGGACGCCAACGTCGGTGCCGCTATGATCTCGATCCCCGTCACGATTGTGGGCTTTGTCCTGAGCTGCACCTTCCGCCGTTACACGTCGGAGGGCGCCGAGGTGGCGGCTCGCTGCAAGGCGCTCAAGCATTGGCTCGAGGATTTTACGCGCCTGAAGGAGGCCGTCCCCAGCGATCTGATCTTGTGGAACAAGCTGCTGGTGATGGGCGTTGCCCTGGGCGTTTCGAAAGAAGTGCTGCGACAGCTGGCCGAGGCCGTGCCTGCGGACCTGCGCAACAGCGACGATTTCTACGACAACTACCCCTGCTACTGGTGGTATTACCATCACTACGGCAACGAGTCTCCGCTCGATTCGTTCAACGATGTGTATCACGAGACCATCCGCGAGCTGGCTTCGAGTTCCGATAGCTCGAGCGGCGGCAGCGGCGGCGGCTTTTCCGGTGGCGGCGGTGGCGGCGTCGGCGGAGGCGGCGGCGGAACGTTCTAGCGAGCGCTTGCTTTGGGGTGGATCTTTCTGGGCGGTTGCCAGGGAAGATCCATCCCATTTTTGTGCATCGAAACGGGCCATGCTTTCCGCTGCGGACCTTCGCACAAGGGGCAGTGGGCAAAAAATGCCAAATATGAGTACTGTTGCCTAGATTGTCACATTTGTTTGTACTAAAAAATGGACTCCTAACGATATTATTTCTCGTTAGGAGTCCATTTTATTGTACATTTGGGGAGATACGTTAGTTCATCTGATGCGTCGAGACGCCTAAGAGACCCGAGAAAGCCGAATTGCGCTGCTGCTAAAAAGGTAACAGTACTCATATTTGATGTTTTTTGACCACAGCTATTTGCAGGCCCCCTATAGGGCGATGCCAACGAGGGCTTCGGCGGCCGTTTTGCTCAAGACTGTCCCCAGCGACTAGTCATTTAAGAACGTCCCCAATGACTAGGTGTGGTTGCTGCCAAGGAGTGTCCCGGGGTGCCGGCATAAAAGGAACGTCCCTAACTGCCGGATTTAGGCTGTTAGGTCCAGCTCGTAGAGGAAGCTTTCGCGCGGCATGTCGTGACGGCGCTCTTCGCGGTTGGCGCGGTGCGTGGCTGTGCGCTTAAAGCCGTGCAGCTCGTAGAACTTCCACGAGCAGTTGGAGTCGGTGTACAGGTGCGCCCTCGTCGCTCCAAGCGAGGACAGGTGCGAGATCGCGGCATCGAGCAGAACCGTGCCAACGCCCAGGCCATGGACATCGCGATCCACGGCAAGCAGCGTGACCTCGTTGTCGTGCGGCAACGGGCTGCTCTCGAGCAGGCGGTTGTTGGTTCGGATGGTTGCGCGCACAAACGAGAGATACTCGGCGCAGGCATCAGGCTCCAGCTCACGCATCTGCGATAGCAGCGCGCGTTCGGTATCCATCCAATGCTCGTTGATAGTGACGCCGGAGTTCTGTCCTGCGCGTGCAAGTGCAATGCCGCGCGCCTCGCCGTCAATCACCGCAACCTGTGAAAACGTCGACGACGAAAGGCAATAGGCGAGGTCGCACGCGGCCTCGAGGCGGTTGTACTCATCGTTATCCGAATTGTTATGCCAGAGCTGCTGTAGAATCAGCGCGATGGCGTCGAAGTCTTCGGTATCAAACGGTCGGTAGAGAACCCGCGAGACCATGGTGCCTCTTTCTTTTGCGGATGCATATCGAGCACAGTTCTACCACGCCATTGGCATCAAATTATGGTGCCCCTGTGTTCCATGAACTCACCGTGCCCGGTGTCGTGCCCATCCCCTCCGCTCACAAACTTTTTCTGCACATGCGCCCGTTGCGGGGTGCATCGATGCGCTCGATGCGCTACATTAAATCAGTATTTTCAATGCCGCTGCGCGAGCGCTGCAGATCGACGTATCACCGACTCACAGAGCACGGCGGCGTACCAGACAGGAGGACTGCATGGGATCTGATGTGAAGATCGCACGCGCGTTGATCTCGGTTACCGATAAGACGGGCGTCGTCGATTTCGCACGGACGCTGGTCGATGACTTTGGCGTCGAGATCATCTCTACGGGCGGCACGGCTCGTGCCATCGAGGACGCGGGCGTTCCCGTAACCCCCATCGAGGAGTTCACGGGCTATCCCGAGATGATGGACGGCCGCGTTAAGACCCTGCACCCCAAGGTCCACGGCGCGCTGCTGGCCCGCCGCGATTCCGAGCAGCACATGCAGGAGGCGGCTCAGCACGGCATTAAGCTGATCGACCTGGTCGTCGTCAACCTGTACGAGTTCGAGAAGACCGTCGCCAATCCCGAGGTCACCTTCGCGGATGCCATCGAGCACATCGACATCGGCGGTCCCTCCATGCTGCGCTCTGCTGCCAAGAACGCCACGAGCGTTACCGTCATTTCCGACCCGGCCGACTATGATGCCGTCCTGGCCGAGATGCACGAGACCGGTGGCTGCACCACGCTTTCCACCCGTCGTCGCCTGCAGGTGAAGGTCTACCAGACCACCGCCGCCTACGACACGGCTATCTCCCGTTGGCTTGCCGCCCAGGCAAGCGACGTGGCGGACACCTCTGCCAAGCTCGAGATTTCGCTGGAGAAGGTCGACGACCTGCGCTATGGCGAGAATCCTCAGCAGAAGGCTACGGTCTACCGCTTTGCCGAGGGCTGTGAGAACACCGCGAGCTCGCAGTTCCCGCTCGTTGGCTCCGAGCAGATCCAGGGCAAGCCGCTCAGCTACAACAACTATCTGGATGCCGATGCCGCTTGGAACCTGGTTCGCGAGTTCGACGAGCCGGCCTGCGTGATTCTCAAGCACCAGAACCCCTGCGGCTCCGCCGTTGCCGAGGACATTACGTCCGCTTACGACCGCGCCTTCGCCTGCGATCCCAAGAGCGCCTTTGGCGGCATCATCGCCTGCAACCGCGAGGTTCCCTATGAGCTGGTCGAGCACTTTGCCGATCAGAACAAGCAGTTCGTCGAGGTTATCATCGCCCCGACCTACACCGACGAGGCGCTCGAGCGCATGGCCAAGCGCCCCAACCTGCGCGTGCTGGCCACCGGCGGCGTGGACCACGGCGCCCAGGTGGAGCTGCGCTCCATCGACGGCGGCATGCTGGTGCAGGAAGTCGACCACGTGACCGAGGATCCCGCGACCTTTACGTTCCCCACCGACCGCAAGCCCACCGACGCCGAGATGGCCGAGCTCGAGTTTGCCTGGAAGGTCTGCAAGGGCGTTAAGTCCAACGCCATCTTGGTTTCCAAGGGCAAGGCCGGTATTGGCATGGGCCCGGGTCAGCCTAACCGCGTTGACTCTGCGCTGCTTGCCTGCGAGCGCGCCGAGGACTTCTGCGAGCGCGAGGGCGTGGAGAAGGGCGGCTTTGCCTGTGCAAGCGACGCGTTCTTCCCGTTCCGCGACAATGTCGACGTGCTTGCTGCACACGGCGTGACCTGCATCATTCAGCCCGGCGGCTCCAAGCGCGACGACGAGAGCATCCAGGCTTGCAACGAGCATGGTATTGCGATGGTCTTTACCGGCGCCAGGCATTTCCGCCACTAAGTTCCGCCTTGGGACAAAATAATCTCTGCAAAAGACGGTCGCTCCGTTTGGAGGGCCGTCTTTTTGGTATAAGAGGACGGAATGACTAACACGAAAGGTATGACCATGCCCCAGATTGATGATGCCGAGCTGTTTGGCAATGCCGAGGATCAGCGTGCGTACGAGGACTTTTGCGCCAATCAGGAGGCGGTCGAGAAGTTCACGCTCGACAAGCCCGCGCTTGTCTGCCGTTGGCGCATGTCCAATAAAAAGGTGCCCATGCTCAACCGCCACATTCGCGCACTGTCCGAGCGCCTGGTGCAGGGCGAGCCGCTTACCCATAACATGCTCAGCTGGGCCAAGCAGCACGTTGAGTGGTCGCTAGCCGAGGGCGACTATATCGCGCACGATGGCGTGCTCATGCTGGTGATCGACGTCAACGGCAACGCCGCCATGACGGTGGGGGAGTACGAGCCGCTCGCCGATACGTCGGCCAAGGCGCTACGTGCCCGCTCCGCCGAGGCCCGCTCCGAGGCCGACGAAACCGGCGTGGCGCCCGAACTGCTCGCCGCCGTCGATAATGGCGAGCTTGCCTTTGTGGCGCCAGCGGACGAGTGCCTGTGCGGCACGGCGACGCTCATCGAGCAGCTGGCCCAGACCAAGGGCATCCCGGTCACGCGCGTAGATATTCCCGCACAGCTCAAGGGCGCGCTGTTCCTAGTGAGCGACGAGCACGGAGTGGTCCCCGCAACCGAGACGGACGCCGCCGAGGCCGACGCCGCCACGGTCGCCTTCTTCGCCGATGGCTACGAAAAGCTCCGTGCCCGCCGTTCCTAACCTCAAGGTGGGGTGGGCTTACTGAAGCGAGCGAGCGCGTTCGATGGCGTAGGCGAGCGACAGCTGCTCCATCTCCGGGGCGCATTTGTAGCTCAGTCCGGTGAGAGCCGTCACCTTATCGAGGCGATATCGAATCGTGTTCGGGTGCTGGCCAGTCTGCTTGGCGGTTCGCTCGATACGTCGGTCGTTCTCGATGAATGCGGCGAGCGTGGATTCCAGCTCGCTGCCATGCTCACTGTCGTGCTCGCGTATCGGCGAGAGAATCGCCTCCGAGAACGATCGCATCTCCGGGGTTTCCGCAAAAGGCATCACGGTTCTCAGGATGCCGAGCTGCGTATAGCGGACGGGACCCTCGGCTCGTTGACAAGATAGGCGCTGTGCGTAAATCGCCTGCGAGATCGCCTGCGCCACCGCCTCGTCTCCAAACAGAATATCGCTGATGCCGAGCCCTTCCGCTCCGCCATCGATCCCGCTAGCCTCGATGAGCTCCGTGAGCGCCTGCACGATTCGCTCCACATCGAGCGTCTGCTCCGAGTCGCTTGTCGCTACGAATAACAAACCTCCGTCATAGGGTGCCAACATGTTGTGGCATCCGGCGAGAGTCGATTTTGCACAGAGGCGTTCGATTTGCAAAAACGTACGCGGGTCGAGGGGTTCTGCAAACGATACGAACAGGGCGATCGCTTCGTCCAGAAATGACGGGTTGAGGCTTCGGATGCGTCGGCAGATGGACTCGGGCGATACATCTGTCCTCAGGGCTTCGATCTCGCGCTGTGCGAAGTCGATGGACGCGAGCTGCTCGATATGCCGTTTGACCTCATAGATGACGCTATCAAAGAACAGTGAGTCGTCGGTCGTGAGAAAGACCGGGTAGTGCCGCGCGTTGGCGTAGCGGATGGCTTGGTCGGGAATCGGGATGTGCAGGACGTTTTTGATGAGGAGACCGCTCGTCCCCTTGGCGACGAGGTATTTCACGGCTTCAGTGATGAGGTACGGGTCGTCCTTCGCATAGAGGAAGGTGCTGAGGACGATCTCGTCTGAGCTGAAGTTGACGCGCTGGTACTTGCTCTTGAGGCCGGGCATGAGTTCATAATCGAGGATCCCGACGCCAGAGACGGCACGCGAGACGCCATCGCTGCCGGCGATTAGACGGACCGACCCCTCATATTCCCGTGAGAAGTCCGAGATGGTGTATAGCATCAACATCACCTTGTAAATCAATACAATAAGTACAGGTATAAATAGGATAATCGCACATCCGTATGCCTTTGATGCGATAAATAGTTCAAATATATGCTGATGGAACGAAAAATCAGATTGAGAATCGTTGTAGATTCCAACAAGAAATGATCCTTGGCGGCATCGTAGCTAAACCGTACAGTGAAGCAACGTAAAGCTTTCGCTGAGAGGAGCGATGATGGGGCAGATGGTGGTGCTTTCGGCCGAGGAAGTTTCCAAGGTGCTGACGATTGAGGATGCAATCGCTGCCGTGGAGGAGGCATATCGCCAGAAGGCAACGGGCAAGGGTGTTGCATGGCCGATGGTATATGAGCAGTTCGAACCCGGTGTGGCCGATATGGATATCCGCTCGGGCGAGTTGGCGGGAAGCGGCCTTTTCGGTCTCAAACTCACTGCTTGGTTCTCTCAGAATCCCAAAAAGGGGCTGCCCGAGATCTTTGGCACCACGCTGCTGTGCGACAACGCGACGGGAGAGCCGTTAGCGCTGCTTAATGCCTCCGCCGTCACTGGGCTTCGCACCGGTGCCGCCGCTGCGCTCGGTGCCAAGTGGCTGGCTCGGGCGGATGCGTCCAAACTGCTTGTTGCGGGTGCCGGCCACATGAGCACCTATATGGTGGCGGGCGTGCTCGCCGCCTGCCCCAAAGTGGGCGAAGTCAAGGTGTGGGAGCCGGTTTCCGACGCCGCGCCCGAGGCCCGCGTCGAGCGCATGCGAGACGAGGTCGCCCAAATCTTGGGCGCTTGCGAACATGCTCGCGAGGCATCCACCTATTCCATCGAGGCGACGGCCGACGGCCAAGGCGCCGCGGCAGAGGCCGACATCATCGTGACGATCACGCCGGCGACCAAGCCCATCATCCCCGATGCATGGGTGCGCCCCGGTGCGCATATCTCCTGCGTCGGTGCCGACATGCCCGGCAAGCAGGAGCTCGCCTCGGCGCTTGTCGCCCGTGCCGCTGTTTACGTCGACGACCGCGAGCAATCGGTCGCGTCCGGCGAGCTGGAGATTCCGGTTGCCGAGGGTGCCATCACACCCGAGGACATCAAAGCGGAGCTCGGTGAAGTCATCGCCGGCACGGCTACGGGACGTTCGGATGACGAGCAGGTGACGGTGTTCGATACGTCGGGCATCGCCGTTCAGGACCTTTCGGCATCGAAAATCGCCTACGACCGCGCCGTCGAGGCGGGGCTGGGCACCGTGGTGGAACTGTAAGAAAGTCAAGGAAAGGAAACGACAATGCAGATCAAGGATTTCGCCGTCGAGCAGTGGATGAACGAGTGGGAGACCAAGTGCACCCACAACGTTGCGGAGACGTGCGTCTACTCCCTCACACTCGACCAGCTGTTCGAGCTTACGAACACCGACAAGAAGGCGTGGCTCGATAGCCTGTGCTCGCGCCGATTCACCTACGGAGACATCGAGGGGCAGCCCGGCTTCCTCGAGGGGGTCGCGCGTCTCTATAAGACGGTCGAGCCCGGGCATATCGTGCCCACGCACGGCGCGACCGGTGCCAACTCCCTGGTTATTTCCACGCTCGTCGAACCGGGCGATCACGTAGTCTCCGTCAAGCCCACCTACCAGCAGCTTTACTCGATTCCCGAGATGTGCGGTGCGAAGGTCGATATCCTTCAGCTCGATCGCAAGAACGGCTACCACGTCGACGTCGACGCGCTCGATGCTCTGGTGACCGACGATACCAAGCTCATCTGCATCAATAATCCGGACAACCCCACGGGCGCCCTGCTCGACACCGATACGCTCAAGGCGATTGTCGAGGTCGCACGCAAACACGACGCGTGGGTGCTCTGCGACGAGGTCTACCGTCTGCTTACTCAGACGGATGAGTACTCCGAGTCCGTGATCGACCTATACGACAAGGCCATCGTCACCGCATCCATGTCCAAGGTCTGGTCGTTCGCCGGCCTGCGTCTGGGCTGGGCGGTCACCAAGAGCCCGGAGCTCCGTCGCGCGCTGCTTTCGCATCGCGACTACAACCTGATTTCCGCCGGCATATTCAGCGAGTCGGTGGCGGAGCTGATTCTGGGCAACGCTTCCGTGATCCTTGAGCGCAGCCGTCGCATCGTCCGTCAGAACCTTGCTGTTCTGGAGAAGTGGGTCGAGAGCGAGCCGCACCTGTCGTTCGTCAAGCCCGAAGCGGGTACCACCGCGCTCGTGTATTACGACTACGACATCGACTCCAGGACGTTCTGCATCGACATGATTAAGAAGTCCGGCGCGCTCGTCACCCCGGGCGATTGCTTCGAGGAACCCAAGAGCATGCGCATCGGCTATGCATACTCCGACAACACCGATGACCTGCAGAAGGGCCTGGATGCCATTTCGGCGTACATGCGTACGCTCGAGTAGAGGCTCGAGGCCGAAGTGATGGGGCCGATCGGTTTAGGACCGAGGGCCCCTACTCTCTCTCAAGGCTACCGAACACTATTGTCACATTAGATGCCCACGGGGTCGCATCGCTGCGACGCCGTGGGCATAATGGTGTGGAAAGTGCAAGTTACGAGAAACGGGAGGACACATGGCGCTGATTTATGTCGTTGAGGACGACGAGCCCATCCGTCGCGAGCTCGCCGACATTTTGGCGCGTGCCGGTTTTGAGGTCGAGGCCTGCGAATCGTTTGAGCATGTCTCGCGCGATATTCTCGCCGCCGCGCCCGACCTGGTGCTGCTCGACCTCACGCTTCCCGTCAAGGACGGCCAGCATATCTGCCACGAGGTTCGCCGCGAATCCGAGGTCCCCATCATCGTCCTCACGTCGCGCACGACCGAGATCGACGAGGTCATGGCCATGACGCTCGGCGCGGACGACTTTGTTCCCAAGCCCTACAGCGCCCGTGTGCTCGTGGCGCGCATCAATGCCTTGCTGCGTCGCACCGCGGCGGCAGGCGAGCGCAGCACGCTCGTCCACAAGGGATTGGAGCTCGACCTCGCCCGCTCCATGGTCACCAATACGGCAACCGGCGACAGTACCGAGCTCACCAAAAACGAGCTGCGTATCCTTTCGCTGCTCTTGGGTCGCGCGGGCAAGATCGTCTCGCGTCCGGCCATCATGCAGGACCTGTGGGACTCCGACGCCTTCGTGGACGACAACACGCTTACCGTCAACATCAACCGCCTGCGCACCACGCTCGAAAAAATCGGCATCAAGGGGTATTTGACGACGCACCGCGGCCAAGGCTATTCGGTCTAGGGGCCGGCTATGTCGTTTGGCAAGTTCTTTAAAGATGCGCTGCTTCCCGTCGCCGTGTGGACCTGCGGCGTGCTGCTGAGCTGCTTTGTGCTGACGGTCGCCGGCGCACCCGTTTCTATCGTGGTCGTGGCGGTTGGCGTGTCCTTTATTTTCGGTATGCTCGGCATCGTGATCGAGTACGCTCGCCGTCGCCGTTTTCTGCGTCAGTTGGAGCGCGCGGCAGAGGAACTCGAGAGTCCCGCATGGGTGCAGGAGATGGTGCAATGCCCGACCTATGCCGAGGGCGAGCTTGAGTACGAGGTCTTGCGCCGGGTGGGCAAAGCTGCCTGCGACGAGGTTGCCGAAGGCCGGCGCCAGACCGATGATTATCGCGACTATATCGAGAGCTGGGTCCACGAGGCCAAGCTGCCCCTGGCGGCAGCCCACCTGATTTTGGAAAACCTGGACGGCAGCGAAGACGATCTGTCGCGCGTAGATGACCTCGGTCGCGAGCTTGCCCGCGTGGAGCGCTATATCGACCAGGCGCTCTACTATGCGCGCTCGGAAGTCGTGGAGCGCGACTACCTGATTCGCCGCTGGGATCTCAAAACCTTGGTGACGGGCGCGATTAAAGCCAACGCCCGCGAGCTCATCGCGGCGCACGTGGCTCCGGTGTGCGAGAACCTCGACTTTGAGGTCTTTACCGACGAGAAGTGGCTCGAGTTTATTCTGGGCCAGCTCATTCAGAACAGCATTAAATATGCGCGTGAGGACGGCGCAAAGATCGTGTTTTCGGGTGCGTTGCTGGACGAGGGCCTGGCGAGCGAGCGCATCGAGCTTACCGTCGCGGACAACGGCTGCGGCGTGAGCGCGGCCGACCTGCCGCGCGTGTTCGAGAAAGGCTTTACCGGCGACAACGGCCGCACCACCAAGCGCGCAACGGGCATCGGCCTCTACCTGGTGGCGCGCCTGTGCTCCAAGATGGGCATCGACGTCACCGCGGCATCCGAGCTCGGCGAAGGCTTCGTCGTAACATTCGCGTTTTCAACGAATAAGTTTCAATATTTCGAGTAACGCACGCGGCAGACGCCCACCCAAACAAAAACGTGCAGCCCAAACAAAACGTGCCACCCCAAACGGGGCGGCACGCCATTTTTCTATCAGACAACTCGTTGAAGTAAGGCTGCGAAGGCCGCGGGGCCGGGAGGGGTTTCCTAGGGGCACATCCCGCAGCCGCAACGCGGCGAGGACGTGCCCCTAGGAAACCCCGCAGGCCCCGCGGCCGGCGGGAGCAACGCTACTTCACGACCAAGATGTCGCAGTCCGTGTTGCGCAGCAGGAACGTCGAAATCGAACCCAGGAGCGCATACTTGATCGAGGACAGGCCGCGGGCGCCGCAGAGCACCAGGTCGGGCTTAACCACGTCGAGCATCTCGTCCTTGAGCGTCTCGCGAATGCGGCCGGCGCGAATCATGACCTCGACCTCGGGAATATCGGGATTGGCCTTGGCCTCTTCGAGCTGCTTGGCGATGGAGTTCTTAAATGCCTCCTCTAGGCCGTTGACCAGATCGACCGGATAGGAACCGGCGCTCTCGAGCGCCGTGGAATCGATAACGTGGCCGATGATTAGCTTGGCGCCGTTGTTCGCGGCGACCTTGATGGCGCGTGCGAGCACAAAATCCTGCTGCTCAGTACCGTCGAGTGAAACAAATACCTTGGTGTAGCCCTCGTTCATGGTTTCCTCCTTGGTCTATCGCACGGGCGCGGGGCTCGTGCATCGGGCGGGCGCGGGCGCGTTGGCCGCCGGACACTTTATCTTGTTGCAGTTATACCCAAGGATTTGGGTTTGACCGCTCGCAATTCTGTGAACGGGCGAGTTTTTTGGTAAGGGTAGGCGCAGGCGCGCCGCCAACGGTTGATAATGGGACATCGCCCGCACCGTCCGCAGAACAATATCGGCGGGTGTCTAACGAGGGGGTCCCTTTGGATATTATCGAGCTTCTAAAATCTGCCTTCATGGGCCTGGTCGAGGGCATCACCGAATGGCTGCCTGTTTCGTCGACCGGTCACATGATCTTGGTGGACGAGTTCGTCAAGATGAACGTGAGCGAGACGTTCTGGAATATGTTCCTGGTCGTGATCCAGCTCGGCGCCATTCTGGCCGTCTGTGTGCTGTTCTTCCATGAGCTCAATCCGTTCTCGCCCAGCAAGGGCAAGGAGGGCCGTCGCGACACCTGGGTGCTGTGGGGCAAGATCGTTCTCGGCTGTATTCCCGCCGCGGCGATCGGCCTGCCGCTCAACGACTGGATGGAGGAGCATTTCTACAATGCTCCCGTCGTGGCGTTGGCGCTCATTGTGTACGGCGTGCTGTTTATCGTGATCGAGAACTGGCGCGCGAGCAAGCGCGAGGAAATGGCCGTTGCCGGTTCGTTTGGTTCGCGTGCTGTGGTGTCGGGTGGACGTCCCGCCGGTGCACACTTTGCGGCGCCCGCGGCAGATGTTGCCGAGGACGAGGACGATGACGAAAATCTGGACTTTGGCTCCATCGCCACGCTCGAGGACCTGAGCTGGAAGACTGCGCTGGGTATCGGCTGCTTCCAGGTGCTTTCGCTGGTGCCTGGAACGTCTCGCTCCGGTTCTACCATCATCGGCGGCCTGCTTTTGGGCTGCACGCGTTCGGTGGCGTCCAAGTTTACGTTCTTCCTGGCCATCCCTGTCATGTTTGGCGCGAGTGCGCTCAAGCTGGTCAAGTATTTCATCAAGGGCGGTACGTTCGGCGCCAACGAGGTCGCTATCCTGGGCGTGGGCTGCGTTGTGGCCTTTGTGGTGTCGCTCATCGCTATCAAGTGGCTCATGGGCTTCGTCCGCCGTCACGACTTCAAGTGCTTCGGCGTCTACCGCATCATTCTGGGCATCGTGGTGCTCGCATACTTCTTCGTTCTGGAGCCGATGCTCGGCCTCTAACTTAGTCGACGCTGCGCGGCGGCCGGAACGACAACTTGTCATTCAAAGAGGGTGGCATGACCAAAAGGTCTATGCCGCCCTCTTTTCATGCCAATTTGTTCGCTCTGGCCGCCGCTCGCTGCTGCTGCCATGACATCGGTGGTTTCGTGATTGTCAATAGATTGGTGCAAAGTAACCTGACCCCATTGCGCCAAATCCGCTGGGGCGGGCCTGACGGTGACGCACGGAGTCGTGGTGTGATTTGCGTCGGTGTCCGCGCGGCTCGGTATACTGGTACGGCTCAAACTATGGCGCCGCCCGCAGGCGCGCCGTCCGTCAGATGAGGAGTCGCCCATGACCCAGCCCTTGCCCTGGGAAAAGAACGCCGCGGTACCCGTGCCGCCCGCGCCGGAACCCGTGCCGCTCGATGCATACACCGCCCCCGCTGCGCCGGAGCCCGAGCTCGTTCCGCTCGACATCTACGACGCTCCCGCGCCGGCACCCAAGCCCGCCAAGCCGCTCGTCGACATCGACAGCCTTAATCCCGCCCAGCGCGAGGCCGTCCTGACCACCGAGGGTCCGTTGCTGGTCCTTGCCGGCGCCGGCTCGGGCAAGACCCGCGTCTTGACCTTTCGCATCGCACATATGCTCGGCGACCTGGGCGTTAAGCCCTGGCAGATCCTTGCCATCACGTTTACCAACAAGGCCGCGGCTGAGATGCGCGAGCGTCTGGCGGCACTCATCCCCAGCGGTACCCGCGGCATGTGGGTGTGCACCTTCCATGCTATGTGCGTGCGCATGCTGCGCGAGGACGCTGACCTGCTGGGCTACACCGGTCAGTTCACCATCTACGATGACGACGATTCCAAGCGCATGGTGCGCGATATTATGCAGGCGCTCGGTATCGAGCAAAAGCAATTCCCCATCAATATGATCCGCAGCAAGATCAGTTCGGCCAAAAACGCCATGATCGGCCCCGAGGACATGCTCAAATCCGCCGACAGCCCCAACGACAAAAAGGCCGCGCAGGTCTACCTGGAGCTGGAACGCCGCCTGCGCGCCGCCAACGCGATGGACTTCGACGACCTGCTCGTGCGCACGCTCGAGCTGCTGCGCACCCGCCCCGAGGTGCTCGACAAGTACCAAGAGCGTTTCCGCTACATTAGCGTCGACGAGTATCAGGACACCAACCACGTCCAGTACGAGATCGCCAACCTGCTGGCCGCCAAGTACCAAAACCTCATGGTCGTGGGCGACGATGACCAGTCCATTTACAGCTGGCGTGGCGCCGACATCACCAACATCCTGGACTTTGAGAAGGACTTTAAAAACTGCAAGACCGTTAAGCTGGAGCAGAACTATCGTTCCACGGGTCACATCCTGAGCGCCGCCAATGCCGTGGTGCGCCACAACTCGCAGCGCAAGGACAAGCGCCTGTTTACGGCCGAGGGCGATGGCGAGAAGATTCAGGCCTTCCAGGCGAGCGACGAGCGCGACGAGGGCCGCTGGATTGCCGGCGAGATCGAGAAGCTGCATGCCAAAGGCACGAGCTACGACGACATCGCCGTCTTCTACCGCACCAACGCTCAGTCGCGTATCCTCGAAGATATGTTTCTACGCGCGGGCGTGCCCTACAAGATTGTGGGCGGCACGCGATTCTTCGACCGTGCCGAGATCCGCGACGTCATGGCCTACCTTAAGATGATCGTGAACCCGGCCGACGAGATGAGCGTCAAGCGCGTCATCAACACGCCGCGCCGCGGCATCGGCTCCACCTCGATCCAGAAGATCGAGCAGCTGGCACGTGACAACCGCTGCTCGTTCTTCCAGGCCTGTGAGATCGCGTGCGCCGAGACGGGCATGTTTAGCGCCAAGGTCCGCAACGGCCTGTCGAGCTTTGTGTCGCTGGTGCGCGAGGGCCGTCGCATGGACGGCGAGCTCAAGGATGTTGTCGAGATGATCGTCGATAAGACGGGCCTGCTGCAGGCTTTCCGCGCCGAAGGCACCATGGAGTCCGAGAGCCGCGCCGAGAACATTCAGGAATTCCTGGGCGTCGCTGCCGAATTTGAAGAGACGCACGAGGATATCGAGGGTACGCTCGAGAGCTTAGAAGAGCTGCGCGCAGCCGGTGTTGCCGACGTGCCTGCCGAGCCCGAGCCCGTCGTGGTGAGTGCGCCCGCGCCCGAGCCAGGGTCGTCCGCCCCGGCATCCTCGTTTGAGGCGCTCGTCGGCGCCCGTGACGCCGCGGGCTCTAATCCGCTCGATAGCTTGGCCGCTCCGGCGCTCTCGCCGCAGGATGCCCTGGCCGCCGCCATCGCGGGCAACGCGTATGCCGCGCCGACGGAGATGCCGGCGGGTGCCGTGCATGCCGACGAGATCGAGCGCACCTACGGTCCGCTCACCTGCAAGGCGCTGCCGGCACTCATGGAGTGGCTGGCCCTGCGCTCCGACTTGGATTCCCTGGCCGGCGAAACGCATGCCATCACCATGATGACCATCCACTCCGCCAAGGGCCTGGAGTTCCCCGCGGTGTTCGTGGCCGGCATGGAGGAGGGTATCTTCCCGCACGTGCACGATTTTGGCGGCAGCGATGATCCGGGCAAGCTCGAGGAGGAGCGTCGCCTGGCCTATGTCGCTATCACACGCGCCCGTAAGCGCCTGTTCTTGACCTATGCGGCAACGCGTCGCACCTACGGCTCGACCTCTGCCAACCCGCGCTCGCGCTTCCTCAATGAGATTCCGTTTGAGGATATCGAGTTTAGCGGTATCGGTTCTGCCGGTTTTGAGGGCACGGGCTGGGAGAAGCGCGGCGACCGTCACGGCACCTTTGGCTCGGGCATGGGCTCGGATATGTATGGCGGCAAGGTGTTCGGTTCGCATACGCGCTCGACCGGCGGTTCCGGTTCGCGCGGCGGATCGAGCTTTGACGACTTCTTTGGCGGCAGCAGTTACGGGACCGAGCGCCATCGTGGGGTTTCGCCCGACGCCGGCCGTGTTGCCTCGACCTTTGGCTCGGGCGCGCCGCGAGCCAAAAAGCCCTCGTCCAAGGTGTCCCCGACGGTGGAGCGCAAGGTCGATCGCGCCAGCGCATCGCAGGACTTTGCCGCGGGCGATACCGTGAGCCATAAGACCTTTGGCACGGGTACCGTGATCTCGGTCGCCGGAGACATGATCGAGGTTCAATTCGAAAAGACCGGCCAGACCAAAAAGCTGATGAAGGGTTTTGCACCGATCGTCAAGCTGTCGTAATCCCGGCGGACCTGGGCGGGCGTATGGGGCAACATCGCCTGCTCGGGCAGTCCTGCGCAAGACGGAGGCCACATTAAGTGGCCTCCTTTGCGTGCGGAACTCGCGATCGATGTTGCCCCATACGCCCGCCCAGGTCCTTAGATAACGTTGCTTGCGAACGTCGCTCTGCTCGTTCGCCTTTTGATCTGGAGAGCCGGGTGGGCTGATAGATAGATACGAGTAGGGGCTCTCCCGTACATGGACGGGAGAGCCTCTTGTTGCGTTTGGGTTGTTGGTGCGACCTAGAGATGCGAGATGATCAGTTCCATCTTGCCTTCAAGTTCGATCTGGTCCACGGTGCTCGGAGCCAGCAGGTGACTTCCCTTGTGGACGGGGTCGCCGCAGATGGTGCCTTCGCCGTCGATGACCGACAGGCACATGAAGGGCCAGCGCTGGTCGAGGGTCTTGCTGCCGTTAACGCGCACGCGATCGACGGTGTAGCAGGGGCAAGACTCGAGCTCGGTCACGCCATCCACCTCGGGTGCGGTCACCGTGCCGTCGGTCGGAGCCTGAGCATCAAAGTTTATGCAGTCGAGGCTCTGCTCAATGTGCAGGGGACGCAGTTTGCCGTCGGTGCCGGGGCGGTCGTAATCGTACAGGCGATACGTCACGTCGCACGACTGCTGCGTTTCCAAAATGAGCGTGCCGGCCTTGATGGCGTGAACGGTACCGGAATCAATCTGGAAAAAGTCGCCCTTGTGGATCGGTACTACGTTGAGCATGTCGTCCCAGCGGCCGTCCTTGATCATCTGCGCGGCCTCGGTGCGGTCTTTAGCGCGCTGGCCGACGATGATCGTGGCACCGGGTTCGCAATCCAGCACGTACCAGCACTCGGTTTTACCCAGGCTGCCGTTCTCGTGCTTGGCGGCGTACTCGTCGTTGGGATGAATCTGGATCGAAAGGTCGTCCTTGGCGTCCAGAATCTTAATGAGCAGCGGGAACTCCTTGCCCTCGCAATTGCCAAAAAGCTCACGGTGCTCGGCCCACAGCCACGACAGCGTGTGGCCGGCGTACGGTCCCTCAGCAATCTGACAGTCGCCGTTGGGATGGGCCGAGATAGCCCAGAACTCACCGATGGGACCTTCGGGAATGTCGTAACCAAATACGGTTTCGAGCTGGCGGCCACCCCAGATCTTCTTGCGGAAGAACGGCGTCAGTTTAATCAAATCGGACATATTCATACCTCCATTGTGTTGCGCGGGCGCCGCGCAAAGCAGCGCAAAACGAGCGCCCGCATGACTACAAAAACCTACGCCAACGTTACATTGTGCAACTCAAAGCGGTCGCCAACGTTGCGCGAGGTCGAATACTCAAAGGCGGCACCGCTGTCCAAAAAGCCAATCTGGGTGAGCTCGAGCAGGGGAGAGCCAAGTTTGGTGTCCAGACGCTCAGCTTCTTCTTCGGTTGCTGCCACGGAGCGAATGGTACGGTGAAAGCTCGAAATTTTCAGCCCGCATTGCTCGCGGATGAAGCGGTAGAGCGATCCGTACAGGTCCTTCTTTTTAAGGCCCGGAATCAGCTCGAGGGGCATGTAGGTGTACTCGATAACGATGGGCTTCTCGTCGGCCTGACGCACGCGCACGATGTGATAGGCAAAGTCATCCTCGGCAATTCCCAGCTGGGCTGCGATGTCCGCTGGTGGATTAACGATCGAGAAATCGTAGACCACCGAGGTCACCTTCTCCCCGCGGTGCTCATACGAAAAACCCTGGGCACGGTCGTTTTTGCCCTGGAAAAACGCCTGGCCGGGAAGTCCTGCCGTGTCCTTAACGTAGGTACCCGATCCGCGCCGGCTGGTAATAAGGCCTTCCTCGGTGATTTGTTCAATAGCTCGTTTGACGGTGATTTTGGAAACGCTATAGAGCTCGCAGAACTCAACGACGGTGGGAAGCTTGTCGCCAGGTTTAAGAGCGCCATCCTCAATACTCCGACGAATATCTGCAGCTATCGCCTCGTATTTGGGAATCAAGGAACCTCCTTTCCAACTTGATTGAGAATAAAAGAAAGTATAGTCAACGCCTAAGCATCTCTATTGAGCTATTGAAAAGTTCGAGAACGATAAAATCAAAAGACGCCCCGCTTGTAAAATCAGAGCGTTTTAAATGATAAACATCTGAGTAGTGTCGTGTTGAGGAATGATCGGTCCGAGGACGGGACCGAACCGATATAGCGGCCAGCGAACTGAATCTCGTACTCTGCGTTTTCCCAGATAAAACCTGCCAAAACAAACCTGTCCCTTTTTGGTAGGTTTTTGCCTTGGGAGCGGTACCATACTGGCAATGTTTAAACGAGAAAGGTGGGCTCCCATGGAACCTAAGCAGTACTACATCGGCATTGACGTCGGCGGCACTTCGGTTAAGGAGGGCCTGTTCGACGAAGACGGTAACCTGCTTGCCAAGGCCAGCGTGCCTACGCCTCCCATCGTTGACGCTGCGGGCTTTGCCGCGGTGACCGAGGCTATCGACCAGGTGGTCGCCAAAGCCCAGATTCCGCGTGCCTTTGTGGCGGGTATTGGCCTGGCCGTTCCGTGCCCCATCCCGGCATCGGGCGATGCCAAGGTCAAGGCCAACATTGCCATTAACCTGCCCGAGCTGAGGATCGCCATTCAAAAGCACTGCCCCGACGCGGTCGTTAAGTACGAGAACGACGCCAACGCCGCTGCCATGGGCGAGGCCTGGCTCGGTTCTGCCAAGGGCGTGCAGAACGTGGTGATGGTCACCATTGGTACCGGCGTGGGCGGCGGCGTTATCGTTAACGGCGACGTGGTATCGGGCGTTGTGGGCGCCGGCGGCGAGATTGGCCACATGTGCCTGAACCCGGCTGAGGAGCGCACCTGCGGCTGCGGCGGTCATGGCCATCTGGAGCAGTATTCCAGCGCCACCGGCGTGGTGAGCAACTACCTTGCTGAGTGCAAGAAAGCGGGCGTCGAGCCCATCGAGCTCACCGGGCCTTCTGATTCCAAGGACGTGTTCCAGGCCTGCCGCGAGGGTGACAAGCTCGCGCTGGCAGCGGCCGACACCATGGCCGACTACCTCGGCCGCGCCCTGGCGCTTATCGCCAACGTGGTCGATCCCGAGATGTTCCTGATCGGTGGCGGCGCGTCCGCTTCGGCCGATGTCTATCTCGACAAGGTCCGCGAGCACTTCCAGCGCTACGCGCTTTCCGCCTCACGCGAGACGCCCATTAAGGTCGCTTCGCTTGGCAACGATGCCGGCATCATCGGTGCCGCCTACGTAGCCCTGCGCGCCGCCGGTAAATAAGTTCGCTCGTTGGCGCAAAGGGACAGGTTACTTTGCACCAACACGGTGCAAAAGGGACAGCCTTGGCCCCCGTGCCTGCCCCAAAATATGCTGTGGCCCTTCCGTCTGCGAAGGCTCGGCATCGGCGTGCTACCATAGCTACGTCCAAGTACACATATCAAGTGGAGGATATCCATGGCAAACGTTCTTGTCTTTGGTCACCAGAACCCCGATAACGACGCCATCATGAGCGCCGTCGTCCTGTCCCAGCTGCTCAACCAGGTTGAGTATGCCGGTAACACCTACGAGGCCTGCGCCCTTGGTCAGCTTCCGGCAGAGTCCGCCAAGCTGCTCGCCGACGCCGGCATCGCCGAGCCCTGCGTGATTGATTCCGTCGAGGCCGGTCAGCTCGTCGTCCTCACCGACCACAACGAGTCCGCCCAGTCCGTCGCCGGCCTTAAGGGCGCCACGGTCTTTGGCGTTGTCGACCATCACCGTATCGGCGACTTCGAGACCGCCGGCCCGCTGCACTACATCTGCCTGCCCTGGGGCTCCAGCTGCACCATCGTCACCAAGCTCGCCGGCGTGCTCGGCGTTGAGCTTTCCGACGTCCAGGCCAAGCTGCTGCTCTCGGCCATGATGACCGACACGCTCATGCTCAAGAGCCCCACCACCACCGATGTCGACCGCGCCGTCGCCGCTAAGCTCGGCGAGCAGGTGGGCGTCGACCCGGTCAAGTTTGGCATGGAGGTTTTCCTTACCCGCCCGTCCGGCTCCTTCACCGCAGCCGAGATGGTCGGCAACGACATCAAGATGTTCGAACCCGCCGGCAAGAAGCTGCTCATCGGCCAGTACGAGACCGTCGACAAGAGCCGCGCGCTCGGCATGATCGACGAGATTCGCGAGGCCATGCGCGCCTACGCCGCCGAGAAGGGTGCTGACGGCATTGTCCTGTGCATCACCGACATCATGGAGGAGGGCTCGCAGGTCCTGCTCGAGGGTGAGACCGAGGCTGCTCAGAAGGGCCTGGGCATTGCCGACGAGCACGACGGCGTCTGGATGCCGGGCGTCCTCTCCCGTAAGAAGCAGGTCGCTGCCCCCATCATGGCCGCCTGCTAGGTTTAGTTCACTAAACGCCACGACCGGATCGCGGACGCCCCGCGCTCCGGTCGTTTTTTGTGCACGGCGCCGCGTCGTCTCTTGGACAGGCGTGCCCGTGCCGTTGAGCAAATAATGTTCAACCTGTGGTTCCGCTTTTCGGCCGCGCCTGCGCGCTTGTCGTGCAGGGTAGGCTAGATGCAAGCGTAATACGTTAGAGCGCGGCGCCGCCACTTGGGCGGGCCGTGCTTTTTTAAGACGGGAGCCTTCCCGTGAAAGGAGCCGCCCATGGCAGCACCCGAGCAGCTGTTCAACGTCCGTGAGCGCAAGCGTTTTGAGCGTCACGACATCTGGGAGCGCATCGCCGAGAACGGCACGATTTCCGCCGCCGTCATGGTCTTCGCCGCCATCGCCGCCGTCATTTGCGCCAATACCGATGCCTACGAGGCCATCCATCACTTTTTGGAGACCCCGCTGTATGTGGGTCTTGGCAACCTTACGGCCGGTCTCACCGTTGAGCTTTTCGTCAACGACTTCCTCATGGCGATTTTCTTTTTGTTGGTGGGCATTGAGCTTAAGTACGAGATGACGGTCGGCGAGCTCAAGAATCCGCGTCAGGCCATGCTTCCCATGCTGGCGGCCGTGGGCGGCGTCGTCGTTCCCGCCTGCATCTACCTGATCTTTAACCATGCTGGTGCGCACAACGGCTGGGCCATCCCCATGGCAACCGATATTGCCTTCGCACTGGGCGTGCTGTCGCTTTTGGGCAATCGCGTGCCCAACGGCGTGCGCGTGTTCTTCTCGACGCTCGCCATCGCCGACGACCTCATCTCCATCGCCGCCATCGCCATCTTCTACGGTCAGAGCCCCAATCCGTTTTGGTTGGGCGCCGCCGCGCTTGTGACCTGTGCGCTCGTGTGGCTCAACAAGACGCAGCATTACCGCCTTGCCCCGTATTCGGTACTGGGTCTGCTGTTGTGGTTCTGCATGTTCAAGAGCGGCGTGCACGCTACGCTCGCCGGCGTCATCTTGGCCTTCACCATCCCGGCCAAGTGCGGCGTCAAGCTCGATAGCCTCACCGATTGGCTGGGCGAGTGCCTGCCGCTGCTCGATGACCGCTACGACGACGAGGCACACATTCTGGGCCAGCATGACTTTACCGTCTCGACCACCAAGGTCGAGCGCGTCATGCACCGTGTGACCCCGCCGCTCATCCGCATGGAGCGTCTGATCTCCACGCCGGTCAACTTTGTGATCCTGCCGATCTTTGCGTTCGTGAACGCACAGGTTCGCCTAGTGGGCGTGGATATGAGCACGTTGCTCACCGACCCGGTGACGCTCGGCGTGTACTTTGGTATGCTGCTGGGCAAGCCGATTGGCATTTTTGGCATGACGTTTGCCTTGGTCAAGCTCAAGGTCTGCGAGCTGCCGCACAACGTCAACTGGCACATGATTGCCGGTGTGGGCATTCTGGGCGGTATCGGCTTTACCATGTCGATTCTCATCAGCGGCCTCGCCTTCCCGACGGCTCAGTTCGAGGTTCTGGCTGCCAAGGCTGCCATTCTTGCCGGTTCGGTCACCGCTGCCGTGCTCGGCATGATCTACATGAGCGTGGTCTGCAAACACCCCGCGCCCAAGGGCGAATAAGAGCGTAAAAACCGGGGCCGGACGTGCCCCCGGATACCCTTGTGTGCAAAAAACGCCGTTTGTGAGTACTGTCACAAACGGCGTTTCATTTTATGCACGAAAAATAATGGACATAATCATGCAATCTGTACGTTAACGAGTAATCGCTTGACTCCAATTTGGCGACAGCTACTGCTCGGAAAGAAAATTCAGGCGCAAAAACGCCGATTTGGGGCCTGAATCGCTGCTACTAAAAAGGTAACAGTACTCATATTTGCTCTTTTTTGCACACGGGCCCGATGACTGGGTTATTCCACGGTTCCGTAGACGGCGCCCCAGCCGTGGGCGGCTAGGGCAGAGTTGAGCTGGTCGCAAAGTGTCTGGCGATCGTAGTAGCCGGGCGGCAAAAGGTTGACGATTTCCATGAGGTCGGGCGCCAGGTCCAAAATCTCGGCCTGTACGATCAGATCCAGGCGGTCGATGGCGTGGCGGTCGTAAAACAGTCCGTCGACCAGGCGCTGCAGGTCGCCGA
>URJD01000006.1 GCA_900548075.1 uncultured Collinsella sp. | reverse complement strand
GATCTACACAAGGAGTATCGTCGGCAGCGTCAGATGTGTATAAGAGACAGGCGTCGCATGGTACAAGCATTTGATGAAAAAGTATCATTCATACGGTTCGTTGTCTCCGGGACTTGGAGATAAAAGCAGGGCGGTTCGGGTTATTTCGGACTGTTAAGGAACTTTGAGGAGGTATTTTGATGACGTCGGGTGTATCTTTCCTGCCTCATGGGTGTTAAAATGGTATTATCCCATCCAATTATAATACTTTTCAATCCTTCTGCATCACATCCGTTGCAGAACCCTTGTGAAACCTTTATTTTTACACAGCACAAACGGGAGACGCCTGTTGTTTTATTCGTGTATCCGGAATTTTCCGTAAACCTGTTTATTACCTGTAAACTATGAAAAGAATAGTCGCAATCTACTTATTTACAATACTTTCAGGCATTGCTTCCGCTGCCTGTGAAAAAAGTTATACGATCCATTCTCCCGACAGGACGATCGGGATTACACTGACGGTCGGAAACCGGATCGCCTACGAGGTCCGAGTCGACGGTCGAACGGTCGTGGCTCCTACGCCGGTGGCGATGACGCTGGACGACGGGACTGTGTGGGGAGCTTCGGCGCAGCCGTCCCGCATCCGCAAAGGGATGGTCAATACTTCTTTTGCGACGCCTTTTTATATTAAAAAGCGGGTCGCAGACCACTATAACTGGCTGCGGGCTGATTTCCGGCAAGGTTTCGCCATTGAACTTCGAGCCTACGATGATGGAGTCGCCTACCGATTCATTTCCACGACGGACCGGTCGCTGGTTGTCGCTTCCGAAGAGGCGGGCGCCCGCTTTCCGGGGGACTGGACATGCTGGGTCCCCTATGTGCGGGACTGTGACGGTGCTGAGATCATCCCTTTCGGGAGCCAGTTCAAGACCTCGTTCGAGAACCTCTATACCGTAGCCCGGCTTTCGGATCTCGATCCTGCACGGCTGGCTTTCCTGCCGCTGGTCGTGGCTGCCGACGACGGCGTCATGCCCCAGACCATCGAGTCGATCAACCACGCCAAGGCCGCCGGTGTTCCCATCGTCGTCGCCGTCAACAAGATCGATAAGCCGGGCGCCAACCCCGACCGCGTGCGCCAGGAGCTCACCGAGTACGGCATCATCCCCGAGGAGTGGGGCGGACAGAACATGTTCGTCAACATCTCGGCCAAGCAGAAGATCGGTATCGACGACCTTCTGGAGACTGTGCTGCTCCAGGCCGACGTGCTCGAGCTCAAGGCCAACCCCGATACCTTCGCTTCGGGCAACGTCCTCGAGGCTAAGCTCGACAAGGGCCGCGGCTCGGTTGCCACCGTGCTCGTGACCCGCGGTACCCTGCACGTGGGCGACACGCTGGTCGCCGGCCTCACCTATGGCCGCGTCCGCGCCATGCTCGACCCCAAGGGCAACGCCGTCACCGAGGCCGGTCCCTCCGACGCCGTCGAGATCCTGGGCCTGCAGTCCGTGCCCAACGCCGGCGACGAGTTCCGCGTGTTCGAGGATGAGCGCGAGGCTCGCGCCCTTGCCGACGAGCGTTCGCTCAAGGCCCGTATCGAGGAGCAGAGCCGCGTCAAGCACGTCACGCTCGAGAACCTCTTCGAGACCATTGCCGACGCCGAGGTCAAGGAGCTCAACCTGATCATCAAGGCCGACGTCCAGGGTTCCATCGAGGCCCTTCAGGACTCGCTCGACAAGATGGATCAGTCCGAGGTTCGCATCAACACGATCCACTCCGCCGTTGGCGCCATCAACGAGACCGACGTCGTCCTGGCCGACGCCTCCAACGCCATCATCATCGGCTTTGGCGTCCGTCCCGACGGTAAGGCCCGCTCCGCCGCCGAGCGCGAGGGCGTCGAGATCCGTTGCTACGACGTCATCTACAAGTGCCTCGAGGAGCTCGACGCGGCCCGTATCGGCATGCTCAAGCCCACCGAGGTCGAGGTCGCCACGGGTACCGCGACCGTCCTGGACACCTTCAAGGTGCCCAAAGTCGGTATCGCCGCCGGTGTCCGCGTCGAAGAGGGCGAGATCGCCGCGACCGATTCCGTGCGCCTGGTGCGCGACGGCATCGTGGTCTTCAACGGCAAGATCGCCTCGATGCGCCACTACAAGGACGAGGCCAAGAGCCTCAAGAGCGGTTCCGAGGGCGGCATTGGCCTGGAGAACTTCCAGGACATCAAGCCCGGCGACCAGATCGAGGGTTACCGCATCGACCAGGTTGCCCGTACCGAGTAGGGGGTAGCGCTATGAAGCAAACGCAGGCAACCCGCCGTCTGGGCGAGCAGCTTCGCGAGAAGCTCGGTTATATCCTGCTCTTTGAGGTTTCCGATCCGCGTCTCGACCTGGTTACTTTGACCGCGGTCGAGGTCGCGGTGGACCGTTCGTTCGCGCGTGTGTACGTGTCGTGCGATGCGAGCCGCTACGACGAGGTCATGGAGGCGCTCGCAAGCGCCAAGGGCCGTATTCGCAGCCTGTTGGCTCGCTCGCTCGATTGGCGTGTTACGCCCGAGCTCGATTTTCGCATCGATCGCTCGACCGATGAGGCCGAGCGCATCACGCGTGCGCTGGAAAACGTTCCCGCCACGCTTGCGATCGAAAAGGACGAGGACGGCTATCCGATAGCGGATGCCGCCCAGGAGGCAGCTTTAGATGACTAATTCCGCCGACCTCGCCTCGTGCGAGTCTGCAGATATTCAGCGACGCATCCTCGAGTTCATCGAGGGTGCGTCCTCCATTGCGATTTCGGGACATACTTCTCCCGATGGCGATGCCCTGGGCTCCGTATTGGGTCTGGGCCTTTCGCTCATGAAGTTTTTCCCCAACAAGGACATTGCGCTGCTGCTGGCAGACGATGACCCGGTTCCGCGCATCTACCGATTTATGGAAGGCTCCGATCGCCTGGTGCCGGCATCTGTGTACACCGGCAATCCGGACCTGTTCATCTCGGTGGACGTACCGGTCGTCGAGCGTCTCAATAATTCCGCCGAGGTGCTTCGTCGCTCCAAGCATGTGGTGTGTTTCGACCACCATCCGGCGCGCGAGGAGTTTGCCGAGCTCAGCCTGAGGCGCGTCGAAGCTGCAGCCTGCGCCATGATCATTGACCGTTTCTTGGACAATTGTGGCATTGTCGCACGTGATGGCGTTGCGACCTGCCTGCTGTGTGGCTTGGTTACCGATACCGGCCGTTTTCAGTACCAAAACGCCGATGCCGCCGCGTTCCATGCGGCCTCGCGTCTGGTTGCCCACGGTGCCGATCCGGCGCGCGTTGCGCTCGAGGTATACCAGAGCATGCGCGTTGAGTTTTTGCACCTCAAGTCCATCGTTATGGGCCGCATCAAGACGGTGGCCCACGGGCGCGTGGCGTATAGCTACGCGTACCAGAGTGACCTTGAGGCTTGCGGTGTCACCTCGGATGAGTGCGACGGCCTGGTTGACGTGGTGCGCTCGGTGATGGGCGTGGAGGTCTGCCTGTTCCTGAAGGGCATTGAGGGCGATACCAAGGTGCGCGGCAACCTGCGCTCCAAGGGCGACCTCAACGTGTCCGAGATCGCTGCTGCCTTTGGCGGAGGCGGGCATTCCGCTGCCGCCGGTTTCTCCAACAACGGAACGATTCTCGAGACGCTCACCGTGGCACTACCCATGCTGGCCGAGCTGGTAGGGGAGGATCCCGCTTCGGTGACCGTCGAGCTTTAACTTTTTGGATGGTACATGGCTTGTCGTACGCCTTCTCAACTGAATATGCTGCTCGCCGTCGATAAGCCGGTGGGCTGCACGTCCCACGATGTGGTCTCGCAATGCCGACGCGCCCTCCATGAGCGTCGCGTCGGCCATGCCGGCACGCTCGACCCCATGGCATCTGGCGTCATGGTAGTGGGCGTGGGCCAGGCTACTCGTCTGCTGGGCATGCTCACGCTCGATACCAAAAGCTACGTCGCCGACATCTCGTTTGGCGCCGAGACCAATACCGATGATGCGGAAGGCGAGGCGGTCCGCACGGTGGCTGTTGCCAACGAGCTCCGCGATCCTGCCTATGCGCGTGAGCACTTGGCCTCCATGCTGGGTCCGCAGATGCAGGTGCCGCCGGCGTTTTCGGCTATCTCGGTCAATGGCGTTCGCGCCTACAAGTCTGCTCGCGAGGGCAATGCGGTGGACCTGCCTCCGCGTCCCGTCGAGGTCTATGCCGCCGACCTGATCGCCGTGGGCGGCGAAGGTGATACGTGCGTGTGGACCGTGGCGTTCTCGGTGAGCAAGGGCACCTACATTCGTGCGCTCGCTCGCGACCTGGGCCGCGCCTGCGAGAGCGCCGCGCACATTTCCGCGCTGCGCCGCACGGCCTCTGGTGTTGTTTCCATTGGCGCCTGTCATGCGGTGGAGGAACTTTCTCCCGAGTCCGCCGCTGGCTTTGCCCTGGATCCCATTGCGGCCCTGGGCGCCACGCGTGTTGACTTGCCGGGCAATCTTGCCGACGACCTGCTCTGCGGCCGACGCATTCCCGTTGAGCGTGCGCTTGCCGATTTCGATGTCTCGAAGGCGCCGTTTGCGTTGGTGCTCGATGGGGGACTCAAGGCGCTCGCCCGCATTGAGGGTGGCCGCTTTGTCATGGAGCACGTATTTCCGCAGGCAATCGGCGGTGCTCGATGATGTTGTCCGCTCGCGAGCTCGCGCGTATCTTTTTCGCGGGCGAGTCGGACGAGGCTCGCATCGTTGCTGCCGATACGTTTGGTGAGTGCGAGCACTTGGGTGCCGCATCGATCGCCATTGGCGTGTTCGACGGCGTGCACCGTGGACACCAGGAGCTCATTGCGGCGCTTGTCCGTGATGCTCGCGCCCATGGCTGTAGGGCGGTCGTGGTCACCTTCGATCCGGACCCGGACGTCGTGGTGAGCCCTTCGCCCGCTCAAAAATTGATGACGACGGCCGACCGTCTGCATGCCTTGGCTCAGACTGGGGTCGATACAGTGGTGGCCGTTCCCTTTACGCCTGAGGTTGCGGCACTCGACCATGTTGGTTTTCTTGCGCTGGTGTCGCGTCTGGTTGACATTCGATCGATTCGCGTTGGCAGTGACTTTAGGCTGGGTCGTGGCGGTGCTTCTGGTGTTGCCGAGATGTGCGCCTGGGGTTCCGAGCACGGCGTTGACGTGTATGGTCACGACCTGCTTTGCGAGGGCGGTGAGGCCATTTGCGCCACCCGCATTCGTCATGAGCTGGGACAGGGCCATGTGGAGCTGGCTGCTGAGTTGCTCGGCCGCCCGTATATGGTGCGCGGCGGTGTTATTCGCGGCCGTCACGAGGGCTCTGGCATGGGGTTTCCCACGGCAAACCTGCAAGTTCCCGACGGCATTCAGGTGCCTGCCGATGGCGTGTATGAGGGCTTGGTGCTCGTCGATGACACCGTGTGGCCCGCTGCTGTTAACGTCGGACTGCCGCCGACGTATGCCGACGATGCCGCTTCGGCGCATCTCGAGGCCAACTTAATTGGTTATACGGGCGACCTGTACGGCGCTTTCGTTTCGCTGGCGTTTACGCGCTGGCTGCGTCCCTCGCGTGTGTTCGATTCGCTGGATGAGTTGATCGCGACCGTCGAGGGTAATATCGAAGATATTCGTCACAACTTGGGCGATCAGGGGGTGAGCATCCGTGATTAGCGATGAGGAAAAAGACCAGGTACGCGCTGCGTCCGACTTAGTCGCCATCGTGCAGGAAACGGTTGAGCTCAAGCCTCGCGGTCATGAGTTTTGGGGTTGCTGTCCCTTTCATGGCGAAAAGACTCCGTCCTTCCACATTATTCCCGCCACGCAGGTGTGGCATTGCTTTGGCTGTGGCGAGGGTGGCGACGTCTTCACCTATATCATGAAGCGCGAGAACCTGAGCTTTCCCGAGTCAATCCGTTATTTGGCCGATCGCGCAGGTATTGAGCTGCACGACACCGGAGATCGCCGCGAGCGCGGTACTAAGCGTGCCCGCATCTACGATCTGTGCGCCGAGACCGCCCAGTTCTACCACACCATGCTTATGCGCGGTAAGGACGGTCGTCCGCGCGAGTACTTTGCCAGCCGCGGCATGGGTGGCGACGTCTGCCGCCGCTACTGCCTGGGCTTTGCGCCGGGTCGCAATGCGCTGGTGTCGCACCTGTCCCAGGCGGGTTTTACCCCGCAGGAGATGATCGACGCCAATGTTGCCGTGAGCCGCGGGCGCGGGCAGCTTGCCGACCGCTTCTACGACCGTGTGATGTTCCCCATCTTTGACGAGCAGGGTCACAACATTGCCTTTGGCGGTCGCATCATGGGTGACGGCCAACCCAAGTACCTCAATACCGCCGAGACGAGCGTGTTTCATAAAAAGCGAAACCTCTACGGCTTTAATTGGGCCAAGGAGTTTATCGTCGCGCAGGATACCGCCATCGTGGTGGAGGGCTATACCGACTGCATCGCCTGTTGGGAGGCGGGGATTAAAAACGTTGTCGCCACGCTGGGCACCGCGCTCACGGAGCATCACGTCAAGACGCTCACTCGTTTTGCCAAGCGCATCGTGTATATGTTCGATGGCGATGCCGCGGGCCAGAAGGCCGCCCGCCGCGCGATTCAGTTTATCGAGCAGGATTCGATGGACCTGCGCTGCGTGGTACTGCCCGACGGCAACGACCCTATGGAGTTTATTACGGCGCACGGCGGCCAGGAGCTGCAGGCGCGCATCGACGCGGCCGAGCCGCTCATGGACTTTGTCTACCGTTCGCTGCAGGAGTCGAGCGACATCACCACGCCGGGCGGTCGCGCCAAGGCGCTGGAAGATGCGCTGACGCTTATCTATCCGCTGCGCGATAGCTATATGATCGATACGTACTTTATCCAGATTGCCGATCTGCTGGGTTTGGATCTGGAGACCGTGCGTGCGAGCTCGGGCCGCGTGTTTCGCGATGTCGCCAAGCGCGAGGATGCGGAGCGTCGCCGTGAGCAGAACTATGAGCGTCAGCGGGCGCAGGCTGAGCGGTCCGGCGGGACGGGCAGTCGGGCGTCGAGTTCTCGCGATGCCGGTCGCGGCGCTTGGGCATCGGGCGCGACGCCGCCGGTGTCCGCGCCGGTCGAAGAAGAGCCGTACGACTACGTCCCGCTCGATGCCTACGGTGCCGCGCCCGTGGAGGTCGTCGACGATCTGCCGCCAATCGATGTGCCTGATGGTATGGGCGCTGTGCCTGTGGCTGACGGTTCGGGTGCATCGGCTGCGGCGGCGCCGATGGTTCTGACCGATCTTGAGCGCAAGTCCTTGGCAGGGGAGCGCGAGCTGCTGACGATGCTCACGAGCTACCCCGACCTGTTCCGCACGTATGCCGACCGCATCTGCTCCATCGAGTGGGTTGACCCACGTCACGAGTCCATCGCATGGGCCGTTCTGGCTACGCCGCCGGGAACCGATCCTGCAGCTTGCATGGATGCGGCACGCTCGGTGTGTCCCGAGGCGGCAACGCTTGTGAGTGCCGGGCGCATCTCGGCGACGAGCAAGCACCCCACCGAGACGAACATTGTGTTTATGCTCGATACGCTCGAGCTCTACACCATCAAGCGCCGCATGCGTGCCGCACAGGCCAAGCTGCGCCAGGACCGTTCGCTCGATGATGAGGGCCGTCGTTCGCTGACCGTGCAGGCCGCGCGGGACTCGCAGCGTCAGCGCGAACTGCAAAAGTCGATCGGCGGCGTGGCGGACCCGTTCCGTTTGATCGGCCTGGAGGCCGCAGGCACTGAACAAGCCTAGATGTTGTGGTCAACCAGCGTATTCTCGCCTATATCCAGTCCTCTTTTTGGGTATAGACGTCAATGTGTGTGCTAAAGTATTGAGTCCTGTGGACTATGAAGGGAGAATCTGTGCCAAAAAAGACTGAGAGCACGGGTACTGGGCTGGAATCCTACGTTGCAAAGCTCATGGGCAACGGCTCAAACAGGACTTCGGTAACCGAGGACGAGATTCAGGTCGCCCTGAAGGATATCGATGTTTCTGACGAGCAGCTCACCGCGGTGTATTCCGCGCTGCGCAACAGCGGCATCCAGATTATCTCCGCGAGCGGTAACGACGACGCCCCCATGGACGTCGACGATGACGATAACGATACCGATACCGACGATTTCGATGACGACGACGAGCACGATTCCGGCTCGCTTGACGATCATGAGCTCAAGATGGCCCGTCAGGCCGACGCCGAGATGGGTTCTTCCAAGAGCAAGAAGAAGCGCACCGTGCGCACGTCCCGTTCACGCTCGCGCGTGCGTGGCATCGATGCCTCCACGGTGATGCTGACCGGCGACCCGGTCCGTATGTACCTCAAGGAGATCGGCAAGGTCGACCTGCTGACCGCTTCCGAAGAGGTCGATCTGGCTATGAAGATCGAGGCCGGTCTTGAGGCCACCGAGAAGCTCGAGGCTGCCGAGGCAGGCGAGCTCGAGCTCACGCGTGCCGAGATGCGTCGTCTTACGCGCATTGAGAACGTGGGCCTCGAAGCCAAGCAGGCACTCATCAGCGCAAATCTGCGTCTGGTCGTCTCCATCGCCAAGCGCTATGTTGGCCGCGGCATGCTGTTCCTGGACCTGATCCAGGAGGGCAACCTCGGTCTGATCCGCGCCGTCGAGAAGTTCGACTACCAGAAGGGCTTTAAGTTCTCCACGTACGCCACGTGGTGGATCCGTCAGGCCATTACGCGCGCTATCGCCGACCAGGCCCGTACCATCCGTATTCCCGTGCACATGGTCGAGACCATCAACAAGCTCGTCCGCGTGCAGCGCCAGCTTCTCCAGGACCTGGGTCGCGACCCGACCCCCGAGGAGATCGGTGCCGAGATGGACATGAGTGCCGACCGCGTCCGCGAGATCCAGAAGATCTCGCAGGAGCCCGTGTCGCTCGAGACCCCCATCGGCGAGGAAGAGGATTCTCAGCTGGGCGACTTCATCGAGGACTCCCAGGCCATCGTTCCGCCTGATGCCGCCAGCTTCTCCATGCTGCAGGAGCAGCTCACCCAGGTGCTCGACTCGCTTGCCGATCGTGAGCGCAAGGTTATCGAGCTGCGCTTTGGCCTTGTCGACGGACATCCCCGTACGCTCGAGGAAGTCGGTCGTGAGTTTGGCGTCACGCGCGAGCGCATCCGCCAGATCGAGTCCAAGACCCTGGCCAAGCTCCGCCACCCGAGCCGCAGCAGCAAGCTGAAAGACTATATTGAGTCTTAACCTCGCAAGCAAGAAGCGCCCTCAAGCACATCCGCTTGAGGGCGCTTTTATGTAGTCGTTGGGGACGTTCTTGAATGACTAGTCGTTTAAGAACGTCCCCAATGATTAGGTCGGAAAATTTCTTAAAAAAAGTTCTTGCCCTGAGCTGATTCGTCCGTATAATAAACTTCGTTGCTTGAGAGCACGCACCTATTCCTCGGTAGCTCAATGGTAGAGCACGCGGCTGTTAACCGCGCTGTTGTAGGTTCGAGTCCTACCCGGGGAGCCAGGTTGTAAAACCCGTCGCTTATGCGGCGGGTTTTTTCATGTCGCGATCGCTTGGCGCGAACGTTACCGTATCAACATTTCGTGTCGAGGATGTAATCCCGAGGCCCGCCACCTCAACATGGCGCGGTCGTTGTAGAATATTGCAATGATTGCTCCCACGACATGGTGCCGCGAGCACCAAGAAAAGGAGATTCTTGTGTCTGAGACCATTAACGGCAGCCTGAGCGTCTCGAACGACGTTATTGCCGATATTGCCGGTTATGCCGCGATGACGTGCTATGGCGTCGTCGGTATGGCTGAGCAGCTCCAGGGCGCCGAGAGCGTGCGCCTGCTTGCCGGTCAGCGCCTCCGCAAGGGCGTGCTTGTCTCCGCCGACGAGAACGGCCTTACGGTCGATCTTCACGTCGTGCTCGAGAACGGCGTCAACATGAAGTCCGTCTGCCACAATCTTTCGAGCTCCGTTGCCTTCACTCTGCAGGAGATCGCCCAGATCGATCCCGCCAGCCTTAAGATCGGCATCCATATCGACGCGCTCAAGAGCCGTCTGAACTAGCATCCGAAAACGGAGATTCAAATACCCATGATTGCAAAGACCATTCGCACCTGTTTTCCGATCGCTGCGGCTGCCGTTTCCGACAAGGCCGAGGAGATCAACAAGCTCAACGTCTTCCCCGTACCCGACGGCGACACCGGCACCAACATGTCGCTCACGCTCGCCTCGGTGACCAAGGAGCTTTCTGCTCTTCCTGCCGACGCCGACATGGAAGCCATCGCCGGCGCCATCACCCACGGCTCCCTCATGGGCGCCCGCGGTAACTCCGGCGTCATCACGTCGCAGATTCTGCGCGGCGTGGCCGAGGGCCTTGTCTCTGCCGACGATCCCATTACGTCCGCCAACATTGCCTTCGCCTTCCGTCGCGCCGTCAAGGTTGCCTTCCAGGCTGTTCGCAAGCCCATCGAGGGCACGATCCTCACGGTGCTGCGCGATGTCTCGACCAAGGCCGACGAGTGCGAGAAGAAGAAGTTCTCGGCCGAGGATGCGCTCGATGCCATTGTCGTCGAGGCCTATCAGTCCGTCGCCCGCACGCCCGACCTGCTGCCGGTTCTGAAGGAGAACGGCGTGGTCGACTCCGGCGCCTTTGGCTTTGCCATCTTCCTGGAGAACTTTGTTGCCGCTGCGCTCGGCCGCAGCACCGTTGTCGAGGATTTCTCCGCTACGTTTGATTCCGCCGGCTCTGCCCGCGATGCGGCCCTCGGTCGCGTTGAGATCGAGGCCAACGATGACTGGGAGGGCTCGGAGTTCCGCTACTGCAACGAGTTCCTCTTTAAGGCCGACGCCCCGTTTGACGAGGACGAGTGCCTTAAGTTCCTGGGTTCCATGGGCGACTGTGAGCTACTCGTGGGCGCCTATCCCGACTACAAGATCCATGTGCACTCCAACACCCCCAACCTGGTGCTTGAGCACATGCTGCAGCTCGGTCAGATCTACGAGGTCTTTATCCACAACATGGAGATGGAGGCCCACGACCGTACCGCCAAGATCCACGAGGACCAGGAGAAGGCCGCCGAGCCCGCGAAGGCCCTGGGCTTTGTCGCCGTTGCCGCCGGTTCCGGCGAGGCTGACATCCTCAAGTCCCTCGGCGTCGACGTGATCGTGTCGGGTGGTCAGACCATGAACCCCTCGACTGCAGACCTGCTGGGCGCCGTTGACCAGGTCAACGCGACCTCGGTCATCATCCTGCCCAACAACGGTAACATCCGCATGGCTGCCGAGGCCGCTGCCTCTGCCTGCGCCGATAAGAAGGTCGCCGTCGTTCCTACCAAGACCGTCCCGCAGGCCTTCTCCGCGCTGTTCGCCGTCCTGCCCGATTCCGAGCTCGAGGACGCCGTCGCCGCTATGGTCGACGCCATCAGCGAGGTCCGCGATGGAGAGGTCACCCGTGCCGTGCGCGACTCCAGCGCCTCCGACGGCTCGCCGATTCACTCCGGTGACGTCATGGGTATCATTGCCGGCTCCATCGACGTGGTCGGCTCCGACGTGAAGCAGGTCACGCTCGATTGCATCAACCGCATGCAGGAGGAAGAGGAAGGTGACGCGCTGACGATTCTGGCCGGCGAGGAGCTGTCCGATGAGGCCTTCCAGGAGATCGTCGACGCTATCGAGGAGGCTCAGCCCGATCTGGAGATCGACGCCCATCGTGGCGAGCAGCCGCTCTATCCCGTGATCTTCTCGATCGAGTAGGCAACTGCCCATGTCCGAGCTGTGCTCCGTGCCGCGCGTCTCGGAGCGCTTTGCCCAGAGCAATGCGCTCGACGAGGATATCGCGCGACTCAAATATGTTTCGGGTAAACGTGAGGAGGCCCTTCGCCGTCTGGGAATTCGGACGGTGGGGGACCTCCTTCTCCATATCCCTCATCGATACCTGGACTTTACCCGTTCTTGGTCTATCGAGATGGCGCCCATCGGTACCGTTTGCACCATCATCGCCACGGTCGATCGTATCGTCCAAAAGCAGCCTCGCCCGCGTATGCAGGTGACCGAGGTCTCGCTTATGGACGAGACGGGCGTGCTGCAGGTTGCCTTTTTCCGCCAGCCCTGGATTGCCCAGCAGCTTAAGCAGGGCGACCGCCTGGCCGTGATGGGCAAGGTCGAGTTTGCCTACGGCTTTAAGCAGATGGCCTCGCCCCACTTTGAAAAGCTCGAGGACGGGCGTGCCGCAGGTACCATTCTGCCGGTCCATTACGTGAGCGATGGCGTGAGCCAGGCGTGGATGCGCCGCATCGTAAGCGGCGCGCTAGAGGTCGTCGGCAATCCGTTCGATCCGATTCCCGCGCCGCTGCGCGCAAAGCGGAAGCTCATGAGCAATGCCCGCGCGTTGCGTTCGATCCACTTTCCCTCGAGCATGGCTGAGCGCGACATCGCACGCCGGCGTCTTGCCTATGAGGAGTGCCTCTACCTGCAGCTGGCGCTGCGTCTGCGCAACGACGGCGGCCTGGTCGATGTGGTGCCCTATGCCCACACCGCGGGCGAGCATCTGGCCACGCTCAAGCAAGCCCTGCCGTTTTCGCTGAGCGACGAGCAGGAGGCCGCGTTCCAAGACATCCTGCATGACATGTGCGATGGCGGGCGCGTGATGAACCGCCTGCTGCTGGGCGATGTCGGTACCGGCAAGACCGCCGTTGCCGCCTGCACGCTGGCGGTTGCGGCCGATAGCGGCACACAGGCCTGTGTCATGGCGCCCACGGGCGTGCTGGCGCGTCAGTATGCCGATAAGACCGGCCCCTTGCTCTCTCAGGCCGGTATAACGTGGGCGCTGCTGACGGGTGCCACTTCGGCGGCCGAGCGCGAGCGGATCCATGAGCAGCTGCAGTCCGGCGAGCTCGATGTCCTCTTTGGCACCCACGCGGTCCTTTCGGATGACGTTGCGTTCAAGCAACTGTCGCTCGTGGTCATCGATGAGCAGCACCGGTTTGGCGTCGGCCAACGCAACGCCCTGCGCGCGAAGGGCCCCGGTGCCGATCTGCTCGTTATGACGGCAACGCCAATCCCGCGTACGCTGGCGCTTTCGGTCTACGGCGATCTGGACACGAGTATCATCCGCCATCGGCCCGTCCCTGGCGCTGGCGTGACGACACGCGTGCTCACCGAGTCGAGCCGCGACCTCGCCTATGGCGCCATCCGCGAGGCGCATGCAAAGGGCCAGCAGGCCTACGTGATTTGCCCACTTGTGGAGCCGAGCGATTCGGCCGATGAGTTGGAGGACGTGCCCGGTATCGCCCGCGACGACGAGGGCCGCGTGACGGTCCCCGTGCCGCTGCACGATACGGCGACCGAGCTCGACCGACTGCGTCTGGCGTTGCCGGGTCTTGCCATCGAGCGCCTTCACGGCCGTATGCCAGCGGGGGAGAAGGATCGCGTGATCGACGCCTTCAAGCGTGGCGAGATTGACGTGCTCGTCTCGACTACGGTGGTCGAGGTGGGCGTCGACGTGCCTAACGCCACCGTCATGGTCATCGAGAACGGCGAGCGCTTTGGTTTGGCTGCCCTGCACCAGCTGCGCGGTCGCGTGGGCCGCGGCAGCGTGTCGGGCACGTGCCTGGTCATGACGCACTCCAAGGGCAATGGCGGCGCCTCGGCGGCACAAGACCGTCTCCAGTCGCTCGAAAAGACCTCGGATGGTTTTACGCTTGCTCAGATGGACCTGCGTCTGCGTCACGAGGGCGAAATCCTGGGGTACCGCCAGCATGGCGGTGTGACCCTGCGCTTTGTGGACCTGGACGCCGATGAGGACCTTATCGAATGGGCCCATTTGGACGCGGTCGAGCTCTTGCGGTATGCTTGCAACCTTGATTCTGTGGCGGCGCGTCCCTTGCGCGACGCGGTCGCCATGCGTTATCGACATATCTTTAAGGAGGTCAGCGGAGGATGAGAATCATCGGCGGCGAATGGCGCGGTCGTAAGATCGAGGAGCCCCGTGGTCGCGATGTCACCCGCCCCACGACTGATCGCGTGCGCGAGGCGTGCGCATCTATGGTCATGTCGGCATTCGACTTCGATCTGGACGAGGTCCGCGTGCTGGACGCCTTTGGCGGCTCCGGTGCCTTAGGGTTAGAGATGCTCTCTCGTGGGGCCCGCTCGCTCACGACGTTTGAGATCGATCGCAACGCCGCGCGGCTCATTACCAAGAATATCGAGTCGCTCTGCCGTGACCGTGCGCGTTGGCGCGTGGTCACGGGTGACGTGCTGGCGAGCGCCTCGCGCGGCCGGGTGCCGGGCGGCCCCTTTGATCTGGTCCTGCTCGACCCGCCCTATGCTTTTGGTGCCGAGCCGGTCGAGGAACTGCTGCAGAACCTGGCCCAGCAGGGTTTACTTGCACCTGGCGCTTATGCCCTGTTTGAGCATGCCGCCGCCGATGCGGGCGCGCATCCGGCAGACTTTGAGACTGTACGTGAGAAGCGCTACGGCATTACCTCGGTCGACCTGCTTCTTTGGGTCGGCGATGACGATGGTGAGGGCGATAGCGCCGGCACCGATGCTGACAACAACGATGCCACGACGTTTCAGGAGGATGCTCATGAGTGACACCATCAATCGCGTGATTGTCCCGGGCACCTTCGATCCCATCACGTTTGGCCATATCGATGTGATCCGCCGCGCCCGCCGCATCTTTCCCAGCGTGATCGTCGCTGTTGCCGAGTCGCAGGGTAAAAACGGTGTGGGCACCACGTTTACGCTCGATGAGCGCGTGGCGCTGGCCCGCGAGGCGCTCGGTGATATCGACGGCGTTGAGGCCCTGCCCTTTACCGGCCTCTTGGTCGACTTCGCTCGTGAGCAGGGGGCGGGGGCCGTGGTCAAGGGCCTGCGCGCCATGACCGACTTTGAGTACGAGCTGCAGCAGGCCGACCTCAACTATCGCTTGGATAACGAGCTGGAGTCCATCTTTGTCATGAGCGCGCCGCAGTACGGCTATATCTCAAGCTCGGTCGTTCGCCAGATTGCCTCGCTCGGCAGCGATGTATCGACGTTTGTCCCGTCCAACGTGGTCGAAGCGCTCAAACATCGCTTTTCGTGACGTTTCTTATTGCCTGGTGGCATGTGGTAAACTAGCACGATGATATGTTACCTATGAAAGGAGACCGGATGCCGGGCGAGAATTTTCCTGGCGATAGGATCGTCAGCTTGGTCGATGAGCTCGAAGGGCTGATCGAGGAAGCCAAGCCGCCTTTCGGCAAGAACGCTCAGTTCAAGGTCATCGACGCCGACGTGTTCTTCAACATCCTCGACGAGATCCGCATGAGCTATCCCGAGGAGTGGCAGAAGTCCCGCCGTATCCTTAAGGAGCGCGAGGAGCTTATGGCTTCCGCCGCCGCCCAGGCCGATTCCATTATCGCCGACGCTCAGCAGCAGGCCCTCACCATTGCCGGTGAGCAGGAGATCGTCCGCCTTGCGCAGCAGCAGGCCGACGACATCCGCGATCGTGCCCAGCAGTACGAGCGCGAGACGCGTTATGCTGCCGAGGACTACGCAGAGCAGGTCTTTACGCACCTGGAGGAAAACCTCAAGAGTCTGACCGGCACCGTTACCCGTTGCCGTCAGCAGCTCAACGAGGGTGCTGCTCAACAGAATGGTCAGTGGTAATGGCTGAGTTCCCGAGCGTTACCGTCGATCTTTCCGAGCAGCTCGAGTTTCCTGGAGATTCGTATCCGCTGACCGGTAAGGTCGATGTCGCCACCTACACGGTGGGCGAGAAGGAGTACCAGCTTCAGGACGGCATCGACTACGACGTTGTCTTTACCAATGCCGGTACCGGTGTCTTGCTCACGGGCATGGTCCGCGCGCACGCCACCGGCGAGTGCGACCGGTGCCTGGAGCCCGCCTCGTTTGATATCGCCGGCGAGATCGAGGAGTTCTACCTCTTTGAGGAGCCCGAGGATCCCGAGGCCTACGAGGACGGCTACGAGCTCCTGGGTGAGGACCGTCTAGTCGATTTGGGTGAGCCCATCAATGACGCGGTCGTTATGGACACGCCGTTTGTAGTGCTCTGCAAGCCCGATTGCCGTGGTCTGTGCCCCACATGCGGTTGCAATCTCAACGTCGAGCAATGCGATTGCGCCGCCCAGGCAGAGGCGGAATGGGCCGCTGCCACGGAAAATCCATTTGCAGCATTGAAGAATCTCAAGCTTGATGAGTAAAACTGTGGTAGTATCGCTACTTGCGCGTAATCGCCACACTGGATAGTTCATAAGGAAGGTCACTATGCCCGTACCTAAACAAAAGCAGGGTCGTATCCGCACTCACACCCGTCGTTCCGCCAACATGAAGATCTCGGCTGCGGCTCAGTCCACGTGCCCCCGTTGCGGCGCTGTCAAGCTTCCGCACCACGTGTGCCCCAGCTGCGGTTTCTACAAGGACCGCGAGGTTATCGTTACCGAGTAACGGTATACTCTGGATGCGATGCCGTTCCAAACGGAACCACAATGGCCGGCTCAATGAGTCGGCCATTTTTGTATAAGGAGCATGTATATGAGTAACGTTCGCGTTTGTGTAGACGTTGTGGGCGGAGACGAGAAACCTCAGGTTGTTCTCGATGGTATCGAGGCTGCACTTGCCGCCGATCCCGATATCGAGGTCTTGGCAGCTGGCCCCGCCGAAATCGTCAATCCCTTTGCCGCTTCCCATGCGCGCGTCGAGGCCCTGGAGGCACCCGACGTTATCGCCATGGATGACGATCCCATTCGCGCCGTGATGACCAAGCGCAAGTCCTCGATTGTGCTTTCTTGCCGCGCCATTAAGAAGGGCAACGCGGACGCGTTTTTCTCTGCCGGCTCCACCGGCGCCATGACCGCCGCTGCCACCGCCTACGTGACGCCGTTTAGGTATCAAGCCGAAGGCAAGAAGCAGCCGGTGCGCCCCTGTCTGACCAATGCGCTGCCCAATCGCGCCGGCGGTCTGACGGTGCTGTGCGATATGGGCGCCAATCCCGATGTCGAGGTCGATGACATGGTACGTTTTGCCCAGATGGGTAGCGCTTATGCCCGCGTCGTCCTGGGCATCGAGCATCCCCGCGTGGGCCTGCTTGCCAACGGCACCGAGGACGAGAAGGGCTCCAACTTTACCAAGGCCTGCTTCCCGGCCATGAAAGCCGCCGTTCCCGGCTTTGTTGGTAACTGCGAGGGAACGGACATCACCTCAGGTAACTTCGATGTCGTCGTTGCCGATGGCATGTCGGGCAATATTGCGCTCAAGGCCACCGAGGGCGCTGCCAAGTTTTTGCTGCAGGAGCTCAAGGGTGTCTTTATGTCTTCGCTCGGCACCAAGATTGCCGCGCTGCTCATCAAAAAGCAGATGCGCGAGATTAAGGCCAAGCTCTCTGGCGACGCCAAGGGCGGCGCGATTCTTCTGGGCCTGCGCGGCGTGGTCCTGATCGGCCATGGCGCCACCTCGGTCGAGGCTGTTAAAAACGGTACGCTCGCGGCGGCCGAAGCCGTGCGCGCCGGGCTGGTCGAGAATGTCGCCAACTCCATGGACGGTATCGTTTTATAACAGCGAGTTAGAGCGCTGTTATGTGCTTCGCGGCGCACGTCGTGGGGTAGAATCAGAACCGTGTCTTGGTACCGCCCGGGCGGTACCATTCTTTTGGTATTCATGCACTATGAGAGGAAGCGCTATGGACCGCTCCGAAATCTTCGACAAGATCGCCGAGGTCGCTGCTGACGTTCTGGGCGTCGATGTTGCCGAAATTAGCGAGGAGACCACCTTTGACGACCTCGATGCCAACTCGCTTGAGCGCCTGCAGCTGGTTACGGCTATCGAGGACGAGTTCAACCTCGAGATCGATGACGAGACCCTGCTCTCGCTCAACTCTGTCGCCGACGCCGTCGACGCTATCGAAGCTGCCAAGGAGGCCTAAGTCTTGGCTTTATCCGAACGACTTACGCGCGCCCAGGAAATCCTGGGCCACGAGTTCAACAATAAGGTGCTGCTGCGCGCGGCGCTTACGCATCCCTCGGCAGTCGAGGGCCAGCCGGTTTCTGCCAGCTATGAGCGCCTTGAGTTCTTGGGCGATTCCATTTTGGGCGCTGTGGTCGCACGCTCCCTGTTTGAGTCCTATCCGGAGTTTGACGAGGGTAAGCTCACGCGCCTGAAGGTGTCGCTTGTCTCGGGCGCTACGCTGTCCGAGGTTTCTCACGAGCTGGGCATCGACGACATCATCATCTTTGGTGCCTCCGAGACCGGTACCGGTGCGCGCGGCCTGCATTCGGCCCTCGAGAACGTCTATGAGTCGCTCGTGGGCGCGCTGTACCTGGATGCCGGCTGGGATGCCGCGGCGGAGTTCATTCACCGTACGCTTAAGCCGCATTTGGCTTCCGAGCGTGCCGAGCATCCTGCAAACCCCAAGTCGTTTTTGCAGGAGTGCGTGCAAGCCGACGGTCACGAGCCCCCGGCGTATAAGCTCGTTGGCTCCGAGGGCCCGGCGCATGCGCCCACCTTTACCGCCGTGGTTTTGATCGATGGTATTCGTCAGGGTCGCGGCTCCGGCTCCTCAAAGAAGGAAGCCGAGGGGGCCGCCGCGCTCGAAGCGCTCGACCGCATGGGTTACACCACCAACGGCGTGATTCTGAACAAGAAGCACGTGTAAGCGAGGAACCGTGTATCTCAAGTCCCTCACGCTCAAAGGGTTCAAGTCGTTTGCCGACCGCGCCCATATGACGTTTGAGCCGGGCCTGACCGTCATCGTCGGTCCCAACGGCTCGGGAAAATCGAACATCTCTGACTCGATTCTGTGGGTCCTGGGCGAGCAGAGCGCCAAGCAACTGCGCGGCCAGGCCATGGAGGATGTCATCTTCTCGGGCTCGTCAGCGCGCAAGCCGGTGGGTGTCGCCGAGGTCACGCTGGTGCTCGATAACTCGGACCATATGCTGCCCGTCGACTTTGACGAGGTCGCCATCACCCGTCGCATGTATCGCTCTGGCGAAAGCGAGTACCTCATCAACTCGAGTCCGTGCCGCCTGATGGACATTCAGGACATCCTGCACGATTCGGGCCTGGGCAAGGATACGCATTCCATTATTAGCCAGGGCAAGCTCGACGCCATTTTGCAGAGCCGCCCCGAGGAGCGCCGCGCCCTCATCGAGGAGGCCGCCGGCATCTCCAAGCACAAGCGCCGCAAGGAGCGTGCGCTCAAAAAGATTAAGTCGATGGACGAGCACCTGACGCGTGCCCGCGACATCAATAAGGAAATCGCCCGTCAGCTGCGACCGCTGGAGCGTCAGGTCGATCGTGCGCGCAAGTATAAAGAGTTGTCCTCGCGCGCGAACGAGCTTACGCAGATGCTGGCCGTCGATGAGCTGCGTTCGCTGCAGTCGCAGTGGAACGACCTGGAGAGCCGCTCCAAGGAGGGCGCGGCCGAGCTTGAGCTTGCGCAGTACCGCTTGGGCGAAAAGGAGCGCGAGCTCGAGAAGCTCCAGGTCATGCTCGAGGAAAAGGGCCTGTTTGTGGGCGACCTGGGCGAGCAACGCCGCCATATGCAAGATGTGGTCGGCCGCATTAACTCCGACATGCGCCTGCTCGAAGAAAAGGGCCACAACATGGTGTCGCGCCTGTCTGACATGCGCGGTCAGATTTCGAGCTCCGAGCATCAGCGTCGTCGCGTGGTCGAGGAGCTTGAGGACGCGCGTGCGCAGCTTGAGGAAGTGACCGGTGCGCATATGCAGGCCCAGGAGGACGTTGACGCCGCTGGTCCTGCCGCCGCCGAGCTCCACGAGCGGCGCGTGGCGCTCGACAATCAGATTTCGAAGCTCACGCGTGAACAACGCGATGTGCAGCGCGTAGCCGATAACTCCGCGCTCGAGCTCGCCAAGGTGAAGGATTCCTTGAGCAATGCCGAGGTCGAGGACAACATGTATGCCTCGCGCCTGGAGCAGATCGATGAACAGCTCGAGGAGGTCACGGCCTCGCTCGAGAGCCGTCGCGACCGCGCCGAGGAGCTTGAGGGCGCTCTTGAGGAGGCGCGCCAGGCCCAGGTCGATGCGCGTGAGGCCACCGAGGTCGCCCGTGCGGCTCTGAAGGACTTGCGTAATCGTGAGAGCGAGGCGCGCAACAAGTTATCCGAGGTGCGCTCGGAGCTTGCCAGCCAAAAGAAGCTTGATGCGCGCATGGCCGACAGCTCGCCGCTCGTGAGCCGTCTGGTGGGTGCGCTGGGCGATGACGTAACGGGTCGCCTGGGCGATGTGCTCGAAGCCCCTCGCGAGCTTGAGGGCCTGGTTGAGCAATTGCTCGCCGGCGATATCGATGCGCTGCTGTTCGACGATACGTCTGCGCTTGAGCGTGCCGGTCGTGCGGCTCTGGACCAGAAGAAGGCCTCGGGCGAGGCACTGCTGGTGGCGCGCGGCGTGAGCGGCTCTACCGCCGCTGAGGGCGCCTCCGGTACCCGTCTGGTTGATCGTCTGTCCGTGCGCGCAGGCTACGGTCCCGTCGTCGAGGCGCTGCTCGGCGGCTATTACGTCGTTGACGATCTTGCTGCCGCGCTGTCGGCGCCGGTCGTTGAAGGCGTGACTTACGTGACCCCCGATGGCGCCCGCGTCGCCTGCGGCGGCCTGGTGCGCGTGGGGCTTGATGCCGGCGAGGCTTTGGGTGCCTTGGAGCGCAAGCGCCGCATCCGTGAGCTCGAGGGCCTGGAACCCGATCTGGCTGCCATCTTTGAGCATGCTTCGGACCAAGTCGTTGAGGCCAACGCTGCCGTCGAGGAGGCCCGTGCCGCCGAGGGCGATGCCGCCGGTGAGATCGCCCGTCTTGAGGGCGAGCGCCGCTCGCTGCTCTCCGAGATCGGCCGCCTGGAGCAAAGCGCCAACAATGCCGAGGTCGAGCGCGTGCGCATCTCCAAGCGCCGCGAGCAGGCTGCCGAGGCCGTTCGTGCCGCGCGCCCGCGCGTTGAGGAGCTCACCCGTTCGCGCGACGAGGCCCGTGCGCAGGCAAGCGACCTGGGGCTTCAAATTGCCGAGGCCAACGACGAGCTCGATCGCGTGCGTCGCGACGACTCCGAGGCTGCCGGCAAGCTCGCCGACGCCAAGGTTCGCCTAGCCCAGACGAGCGAACGCCTGCGTTCGCTGAAGGGCCGCGTTCCCGACCTTGAGCATCGTCTTGAGGGCATCGACCGTCGTATCCGCGGAACACGCCAGGCTTCGCGCTCGCTCGAGCTGCTGCGCCTGCGCGTCGACCCCATGCACGAACGCTATTCTGCCCTGTTGGAACGCGCGTCGGATTGGGCAGCGCGCCTGCGTGACCAGGCCTCTCTGGAGGAGGCGGACTCCGCTTCGCTCAAGAAGACCATCGAGGATGCCAAGGCAGAGGTTGCCCGCGCTAAGGAGCGAGTCGATACCGCCTCCGCCGCGCAAAACGAGTTCAAGGTCGCGCGTGGCAAGCTCGAGGTGCAGGTAGAGGCCGCCATTAAGGCCATTACCGCCGATGGCACCACGGTACTCGAGGAAGCACTCATGCTTCCGGCGCCCACGGACCGCGATGCCGCCGAGCGCGAACTCAACCAGCTTGTGCGCCAGATCAACAACCTTGGTCCCGTTAACCAAGTTGCCATGGAGGAGTACGAGCAGCTCAAGCGCCGCGCCGATTACATCGAGGAGCAGCTGGCCGATCTGGAGAGCGCGCGCAAGGCGCTCACCAAGATCACCGTGGCTATCGACCGTAAGATGCGCAAGGCGTTCCTGGTGACGTTTGAGAAGGTCGATGCGAACTTCCGCGAGATCTTCGCCATGCTCTTCCCGGGCGGTCAGGCTCATCTGGAGATGACCGATCCCGAGCATCCTGCCGAGACGGGTATCGAGGTCGTGGCGCAGCCGCGCGGCAAGCGCATCACCAAGATGATGCTCATGTCGGGCGGCGAGAAGAGCCTGACGGCGCTCGCCCTGCTCTTTGCTGTGTACCGCACGCGCACGGTTCCGTTCTATGTGCTGGACGAGGTCGAGGCGGCACTCGATGACGCCAACCTGTCCAAGCTTATCGGCGCACTCGACGTGTTGCGTTCCGATACGCAGCTCTTGGTTATCTCGCATCAGCGCCGTACTATGGAGGACGCTGACGTCCTCTACGGCGTCTCGATGCAAGCCGACGGCGTCAGTCGCGTCGTCTCGCAAAAACTCGATCGCGAAACCGGAAAGGTCGTGAATGCATAATGGGATTCTTTGACGCTCTCTCGCGCGGACTTGAGCGCAGTCGCGAGGCCCTCAACGAGGTCTTCTACTTTGGCGGCGAGGTCGACGAGGATTTTTGGGAGGACCTGGAGGATACCCTCGTCATGGGTGACATGGGCGCCGAGGTCGCTATCAAGGTCTCCGATGACCTGCGCGATGCCGCGGCCAAGAAGAACCTCAAGACCGCCCCGCAACTCCGTCGCGCCCTGGCCGAGCAGCTTGAGCAGCACTTTGTACCCATCGAGCGCGATCCGTTCTCCGATACGCCGAGCTGCGTGCTGTTTGTGGGCATTAACGGTGCCGGCAAGACCACGACGGTCGGTAAGATCGCGAGCGCCATGGCCGCCCGCGGCAAGAACGTGGTGATCGGTTCGGCCGACACCTTCCGCGCCGCCGCCATCGAGCAGCTCGATGTGTGGGGCCAGCGCGCCGGCGTACCTGTTATCAAGCGTGACCGCGGCTCCGATCCGGCGAGCGTGTGCTATGACGTGCTCGACGAGGCCGATAAGCGCGGCAGCGACCTGGTGCTCATCGATACCGCCGGCCGTCTGCACACGAGCCCCGAGCTCATGCGCGAGCTTGCCAAGGTGGTTAACGTGACGCGTAAGCGCGCCGCCAATATGGCCGCCGGCCCCATGCCCGTCTCAGTCGTGCTCGTGATCGATGCTGCCACCGGCCAGAACGGTCTGAACCAGGCGCTCGAGTTTAACGAGGCATTGGGCCTGGACGGTATTATCATGACTAAGCTCGACGGCACGGCTAAGGGCGGTATCGCCATGGCCGTGGCCGAGAAGCTCAAGCTCCCGATCTTGCGCGTGGGCGTGGGCGAGCAGGTCGATGACCTGCAGGAGTTCAATGCCAAAGATTTCTGCCGCGCCCTTGTGGGCGAGTCCAATTAAGGAGTGACTAGTGTTTGATTCCCTGAGCGATCGCCTCAACGACACATTTGACCGCCTGCGCGGCAAGGGCAAGCTGACCGAGGCCGATATCACCTCGGCCATGCGCGACATTCGCATGGCGCTGCTCGAGGCCGACGTCAACTTCAAGGTCGTCAAGGAGTTCGTCGCCAAGACCAAGGAGCGCTGCATGACCGCCGAGGTCATGGAGTCGCTGTCGCCAGCGCAAAACGTCGTCAAGATCGTGCTCGACGAGCTCACCGAGATGCTCGGCTCCACAGAGAGCAAGCTCGTCTTTAGTAACCGCATTCCCAATGTCATCATGCTCGTGGGCCTGCAGGGCTCCGGTAAGACCACGGCGGCCGTAAAGCTGGCCTACCTGCTCAAGAAGCAGGGCCGCTCGCCGCTGCTCGCTGCGTGCGACGTCTACCGTCCCGCCGCTGCCGACCAGCTGGCCACGCTTGGCGGAGAGATTGGCGTGCCGGTCTTCCGTGGCGATGGCGAGCACCCGGTTGACATCGCCAAGGGCGCCATCCAGGAGGCCGTTGACCACCTGCGTGACGTGGTCATCGTCGATACCGCCGGTCGTTTGCAGATCGACGAGCAGATGATGCAGGAGGCCGTGGATATCAAGAAGGCCGTCAAGCCCGATCAGGTGCTGATGGTCGTCGATGCCATGACCGGCCAGGATATTGTCAACGTCGTCTCGACCTTCGCCGAGCGCACCGACTTTGACGGCGTGATCATCTCCAAGCTCGACGGCGACGCCCGTGGCGGCGGCGCGCTTTCCGTGCGCCAGGTGACCGGCAAGCCTATCAAGTTCGTGAGCATGGGCGAGAAACCCGATTCGCTGGAGCCGTTCTATCCCGATCGTATGGCCAAGCGAATCTTGGGCATGGGCGATGTTGTCGGCATTATCGAGAAGGCCCAGGAGGCGGCCGACGCCGAGCAGCTCGAGGCTGCCGAGCGCATGCTGCGCGAGGGCTTTACCATGAACGACATGCTCGACCAGATGAAAGCCGTCAAGAAGATGGGCGGTATGAAGGGCATTCTGGGCATGCTCCCCGGTGGCCAACGTGCGCTCAACCAGATGGGCGGCAACCTGGACGAGGGCATCTTCGACAAGAACGAGGCCATCATCATGTCGATGACTAAGGAGGAGCGCCTGCGTCCCTCCATCATCAACGGCCAGCGTCGCGCGCGAATCGCCAAGGGCGCCGGCGTGACCCCCACCGAGGTCAATAGCCTTATGAAGCAGTGGGGCGAGATGAACAAGATGATGGGCCGCATGCGCTCGATGGCCAATCAGGCACAGGCTGGTGGCAAGAAGGGCAAAAAGGGAAAGAAGGGCAAGAGGATGCGCATGCCCAATATCCCTGGCCTGGACGCTATGGGTCTGGGCGGCATGGGCGGCCTGGGTACGGGCGGTCCCAAGTCCGATATGGAGCTGCTGCGCCAGATGGAAGCGCAGATGCGCAATAAGAAGTAACGACTGGTTGAGTCGTGTATGGCGAAGGCCGCCTGGTTGGTACTCCAGGCGGCCTTCGCCGTTGTGTGGCTTGCTGCGCGAATGGCACGTCTTGGCGCCAGAGCATTTGCCGCTAGTGGCAGCCACAGCCCTCGTGGCCCTCGTTCTCGTGATGGCCGTGGCAACCGCAGGATCCGCCGTGCTCTTGGATGTGATCGTGGTCGTGGCCGTGGCAGTCACAGGTGGCCTCGCCGGTCTGTGCGAGCGTGCCGGCAATGAGTGCCTCGACGCAGGCGTCGCAGCTACCCTGGGCGCCTGCATAGACCGTGATGCCGGCCTGGGTAAGCGCGTTGATGGCGCCGCCGCCGATACCGCCGCAGATGAGCGTGTCAACGCCACCGTTGGCAAGCAGACCCGCCAATGCACCGTGACCAGTGCCGCCGGTGCCTACGACCTGCTCGTTGAGGACCTTGTCGTCCTGGATGTCGTAGATCTTGAACTGTTCGCTGCGGCCAAAGTGCATAAAGATGTTGCCGTTGTCGTACGTCGTTGCCACCCTCATGGTGCCGACCTCCTTTGCTGGCCATGCGGCCGTTGTCGTGGTGATGGGGGAGTACGCGATGTTGCCGCCTTCGATGACGATCGCCCGTCCATTGACCAGCGCGTTTGCCACCTTGCGATGCGAGCGGCTGCAGATTGCCGCCACCGTGGCCCGGGCAATACCCATGCACTGGGCGACTTCCTCCTGATTGAGTCCTTCCAGGTCACATAGGCGTAGGACCTCGAGCTCGTCGACCGTCATGTCGATGGCGTCGCCGCTCGCCAGGCCATCGGGGGTAAAACCGCGATATTCTGGGATGATCCCGACGCGGCGCAGTTTTTCGCGTCTTCCTGCCATGCACACTCCTTATCTGACATATGTCAACAATAGAATAGCGAACGTGCAGATTTGCGCAATGAATTTCTGGCATATGTCAGAAAATGAGGGCTTATGTTTGGGCTGTGGGGCCGCGTG
>URJD01000005.1 GCA_900548075.1 uncultured Collinsella sp. | reverse complement strand
CGGTCCCGTTCCGAACCCGGAAGCTAAGCCCCATCGCGCCGAGAGTACTGCGGGGCCAGCCCGTGGGAGGCCAGGGCGCCGCTGACCGGTGGACGGCACCGAGCCGTACGCTTGAACTGAGAAGGGGGAGGCCTCGCGGCCTCCCCCTTTTTTGCGTTATATACACGTTGTACTTTGGGACCTAGTTCCCCCGTATGCGCTCTTACTGTTTGGCTGTATTTTGAGTCCTTCTAGTGTATTTGAGCGATAATTACTCGCATTGGCGTTAGGGAGGGCTTGATGTTTACCGTATTTGTCTTGGGCAATATTGCTTCGGGTAAGTCGACTGCCTGCCGCTATTTCGAATCTCGTGGCGCTATGCTAATCGATCTGGATGAGCTTGCAAAATCGCTGTATGTGCCGGGCTCTGATATCGTCAATGCACTCGCGGATGAATTCGGTTGGGACATTTTGGATGAGGAAGGCGGCATTCGCCGCAGCATCCTCGCTTCTCGAGCTTTCGCTTCTCCTGATTCGGTCGCACGGCTTAATGGCATCGTGCATCCCGTTCTGATTGAACAGCTTTCGCTTAGGATTCTCGATCCGGTTTGTTGTACGGTTTCATCTCCCCGTTATCCCTTTGCGGTGGTCGAGGTTTCTGCTCCGACTGGTTTTGAGGATGCATTTGGCTTGGCTGATGAAATTCTGGTCATTAGCGCCCCTTTGTCAGTTCGTCGCGAGCGCGCTATTCAACGTGGCATGGAGCCATCTGATTTCGATGCCCGTTCTGCTTGCCAGCCCGATGAGTCTGCGCTGTGCAATCTCGCTACAACGGTGATTGATAATTCGGCAGCCGATAATTCGCTCTTTGAGCAGCTTGACTCATGGCTTGCATGCCACGGGTTTATAGATACTCCGGATAAGGAGGAGGCCGATGCCTAAGGCACGTTTTTTTACGTGGTATCGCGTGGCGCCACTTGCCGTTGTGTTCGTCTTCGGCCTTATTTCGCTCGTCTACTCGTGTGCCCCTGCCGCTTTCTTTAAGCCGCTGTATCCGATTGACTACGAGGCGTATGTAAAGCAATCCAGTATTTCGCATAATTTGGATCCGTATCTGGTGTGCGCTGTCATTAAGTCGGAATCGAATTGGGACCCCGAGGCCGAGTCGAATCAGGGTGCTCAGGGATTGATGCAGCTGATGCCCGAGACTGCCCAGGATATGATCGCCAAGGGCCTTGTCGACGGAGGGGAGTATTCGGCCGACAATCTTAACGATCCGGCTACGAATATCGAGTTTGGCTGCGCATACCTCTCGTATCTTCTCACCTATTTCAACGGGTCGACGGATAGTGCCATCGCCGCCTATAACGCCGGTATGGGCAATGTCGACGGATGGGCGCAGCAGAACACGTCACTCCATAATGCGATTACCTTCCCTGAAACTCAGGCTTATCTGATTCGCGTCAATAATGCCTGGGTTCGATATAAGACTCTCTATCCCGATCGGTTCGTATAGGACTAAGCCCACCGCCCGCGTATACTGCAGATGTATGAGTTAGGAGTATCCATGGCGGAATTTGAAGTAGAACGCGTTGGTGGTGAACTTAAGCGCTTTGGCGTTGAGGGCGCTGATGTGCCGTTTAAGGTCGTGTCTCCATACGAGCCCGCTGGTTCCCAGCCTAAGGCCATTGAGTCACTTGTGCGGGGCGTGAGGGACGGAGATCGCTATCAGGTTTTGCTGGGTGTGACTGGTTCGGGTAAGACTTTTACGATGGCCAAAACCATTGAGGCCTTGGGTAAGCCGACCCTTGTCATGGCTCCGAATAAAACGCTCGCCGCTCAGCTTGCGAGCGAGCTCAAAGAGTTCTTTCCCAATAACGCTGTGGTCTACTTCGTCTCGTACTACGACTACTATCAGCCCGAGGCGTATGTGCCGCAAAGCGATACATATATCGAGAAAGACTCCTCGATTAACGAAGAGGTCGAGATGCTGCGTCATCAGGCGACCGCGTCACTGCTCTCTCGACGTGATGTGATCGTTGTCGCATCGGTCTCGTGTATCTATGGCATTGGCTCTCCTGAGGACTATGCGGGTCTGGCTCCAAACGTCGACAAGAAGGTGCCGCTCGAGCGCGATGACTTTATCCATGCGCTTATCGACATTCAATATGATCGCAATGACTATGACCTGGCACGTGGCACGTTCCGTGTGCGCGGCGATGTTGTTGACGTGTATCCGCCTTATGCCGAGCATCCGTTGCGGTTTGAGTTCTTTGGCGACGAGGTCGAGCTGATTGCCGAGATCGATGAGGTCACCGGTGAGATGCTTCGTGAGTACGAGGCCATTCCCGTATGGCCGGCATCGCACTACGTGACCGAGAAGCCGAAGGTCAAGGCGGCTCTGAAATCGATCAGCGAAGAGTGCGAGAAGCGCGTGGCGGAGCTCAAGGCGACCGACAAGTTGCTCGAGGCACAGCGTCTGCAGCAGCGCACCGATTATGATCTTGAGATGCTCGAGACGATGGGCTTTTGCAACGGCATCGAGAACTACTCGCGTCATCTGGACGGTCGCAAGCCGGGTGAGCCGCCATTTACCCTAATCGATTACTTTCCTAAGGATATGCTCTGCATCATCGATGAGAGCCATGTGACGGTGCCGCAGATTCGCGGCATGCACGAAGGTGACCGCTCGCGTAAGGTGACGCTGGTGGAACACGGTTTTCGCCTGCCCTCGGCGCTCGATAACCGCCCGCTTCGTTTCGATGAGTTTGAGGCAAGGATCCCCCAGTTTATCTATGTTTCGGCCACGCCGGGCGACTACGAGCTGCGGGTGAGCCAAAACGACGTGGAGCAGATTATTCGTCCGACCGGCCTGCTCGACCCCAAGATTGACGTGCGTCCAGTTCGCGGTCAGATTGACGATCTTGAGGACGAGATTCGCGAGCGCGTTGCCCGCAAGGAGCGCGTGCTGGTGACCACGTTGACCAAACGCATGGCCGAGGACCTGACCGACCATCTACTTGATGCGGGCATTAAGGTCAATTACATGCACTCTGATACGGCGACAATGGACCGTGTCGAGATCCTGCGAACGCTGCGCGAGGGCAAGATCGATGTTCTCGTTGGCATCAACCTGCTTCGCGAGGGCTTGGATCTTCCCGAGGTCTCACTGGTGGCAATTCTCGATGCCGATAAGGAAGGCTTCTTGCGCAACCGCCGTTCGCTGATTCAGACGATTGGCCGTGCGGCCCGTAACGCCGATGGCGAAGTCATCATGTATGCAGACGTTGTGACCGATTCGATGAAAGAGGCCATCGAGGAGACGCAGCGCCGTCGCGAGATTCAGATGGCATATAACGAAGAACATGGCATTGTGCCCAAGACAGTGCGCAAGGCCATCAACGACATCTCAAGTTTTATTGCCGAGGCCGAAAAAACTGTGGGCTCCAAGGGACGCTCGAAGGGCGACTCTCTTGGCCATGGCGCATTCTATACGCCCGATGAGTCGGGCGAGGGCGGTGTGCCGGAAACGGTGGCGCCCGAGCAGACACTTGCGGAGCAGTTGGAAGAACTGCCGCATGACGAGCTTGTGCGGATCGTCGAAACCATGGAAGAGGATATGCGTAACGCTTCTGCCGCTATGGACTTTGAGGAGGCGGCGCGCCTGCGCGATGTTGTCGTTCAGATTCGGGCGATGCTCGAAGGTGCGTCTGAGGACGAGACGATCGAGCGCTTACGCTCGCAGGCCCGCAAGGGTTCCACGTTCGCATCGGGCAGAAAACGCCAGGGTGCACGGTTTAAGAAATAGCGAACAGGCCCCGAGTTCCCTGTGGAGCTCGGGGCCTATGTCTTTTGCGCGCTGGAATTTGTGCGTTAGAGGTCTGCGATCAGGGCTTCAGCACAACGGATGCCGTCGGTGGCCGCGCTCATGATGCCGCCGGCATATCCAGCTCCCTCACCACAAGGGTAGAGGCCCGGGGTCGACACGGCATGGCACGTTCGGTCTCGGGTGACAGTGACCGGTGAGCTCGAACGAGTCTCCACGCCGGTAAGAACGGCATCGGGACGGTCGTAGCCTCGTAGCTTTTTTCCGAGTAGGGGAAGTCCCAGGCGGAGCGACTCGACGATATGCTGCGGTAGGGCTTCGTCAATTGCCGTCCAGGTCACACCGAGCGGATAGGTGGGCTTTACCTTTCCGGGCGCCTTGCTGGCGCGTCCTGCGAGGAAATCTCCGACGAGTTGTGCCGGTGCGTTCCAGTTGGAACCGCCCAGGCGATAGGCGGCCGCCTCGCAGGCACGCTGGAGCTCGATGCCGGCGAGCGGGTCATCGTTGGGAAGGTCCTCAGGCGTGACGTTAACGAGCAGGGCGGCATTTGCGTTGCGTCCGTCGCGGGCATTGAGACTGGCCCCGTTGACGCACAGATGGCACGGTTCTGAAGAGGCGGCAACAACCTGTCCGCCGGGGCACATGCAAAACGAGAACACGCTGCGGCCGTTGGGAAGATGGGCGACGAGCTTGTAGGGGGCTGCCCCGAGCGCTGGATGTCCCGCCGAGGCTCCATATTGGGCTCTGTCGATGTCGCGTTGCGGATGCTCGATGCGAACGCCCATGGCAAAGGTCTTTTGTGCGAGGGCCACGTTGTGGTCCTTAAGGAGCTCAAAAATATCGCGAGCAGAATGCCCGCAGGCGAGGATGAGGTGCTTTGTCTCGATTGACTCGTAAGCGGCGTCTTGGGACGATTGGACATCAATGCCGGTGATGGCGCCAGACACGTCGATGCGAATGTCGACGAGCTTCGTTCGATAACGGACGACACCTCCGAGCTGCTCGATGCGCTGGGATATAGCGGTGACAACCGTGGGAAGGATGTCGGAGCCAATGTGCGGCTTGGCATCCCACAGAATATCGCGGGGCGCACCCGCCTCGACGAAGGTTTCGAGGATAAGGCGATGGGCGGGATTTTTTGTTCCCGTATTGAGCTTGCCGTCCGAGAAGGTCCCCGCGCCGCCCAGACCAAACTGAATATTGCTCTCGGGGTCGAGGATGCGCTCCTTTAGAAAGAGGTCGATCGCCTGCGAGCGGCGAAATGCCGGGTCGCCGCGCTCGATAAGCAAGGGCTTAAGACCTGCTTCGGCGAGCGTGAGCGCAGCGAAAAGGCCGGCGCATCCGGCGCCGACAACGACAGGGCGTTCTTGAGGTGCGTCGGAGACGGGGGAGGGAAATGAAGGCTCATCGTCTTCTATCGCGCGTACGCGCGAGCGGTCACGCTCGGCAACGCTGTCGACCGCTTCTTGCTCGAGGTGGGGACTAGTCAGCTCAACACGAAAGCTCAGGATAAAATGGACGTCTCGTTTTTTGCGAGCGTCGATTGACTTGCGGTGGAGCTCGATGGACTTGATCTCGGAGTCCTTGCAACGTAGGACGCGCTTGGCGACTCGCTTGCCAACAATGAGACAGGCATTTTCATCGCCGGCTTCATCGAGCGACGCGTTGACTTGGGTGATTTCGATCATCGAGGTCTCCTTAGAGGCAAGAAAGAGGCCGTCCGGTATTCCAGACGGCCCGAATGCGTTTTTGATTATAGACTGAGCGGCTACAGGCTGCTTGCAGCGCGAATGCCCGAGAGCCAGGCCCACGCAAGGTTAAAGCCTCCGCAATCGGCGTCGATGTCGAGCGCTTCGCCGCAGACGTAAAGCGGGGCGTCGACAACGCTGCACGCGCGTAGACTGGGTGTTGAGATGCTCTCGACAGATACGCCACCACGCGTGACCTGCGCCGAGCGCTCCTCGGCTGTTCCATCGACGAGCAACTTAAAGTGCTTGAGGACCGAGACCAGGTGGATGACATCGTTGGAGCCTGGATGGCACTGCTCGAACGCTGTGCAGACGACGCGGGAGAGTTGCGGGGCGAGCATGCCGTCGAGCCAACGGGGATCGCGGGGCGAAAAGCCGCCGAGCAGCTCAACGCGTCGGTTGAGCATATCGAGCAGCTTGTCTTTGGAGAGGTCGGGGAAAACGTCGAGCAGGATCGTATCGCCGCGCTGGATACGACGGGAGAGGTTGAAGACAGCGACGCCCGAGATGCCGAAGGCTCGAAACAGGACTTCACCGTCTTCGTGCCAGAGCTCATTATGATTGCGGGCGAGCGTCAAGCGGGCGCGGACGCGCAGGCCATCCAACGTCTTGAGTGCCGTCCGATCGCCGACGACCGTTGCCGATACGGGGCAGAGGATGGGGCGCAGCGAAGTGAGGGGGAGGCGAAACGTATCGGCGATACCGGTGGGGTTGCCGCCCGTGGCGATAATTACGGCATGTGCCTGCAGGGCCTCGTTCTTGCGAGGGACATCGGCGAGCGCTTTCCGAAGCGAGCGGAGCTCCGATTTTCGGTCGTCGTGCTTTTTTGCCTTGAGCACCCGCGCTGGACGGTCTATTTGGAGTGCCCAGCCTTCGGAAGCTTTGTGCGCCGAGGCAACGTTGGCTCCGCAGATTAAGGTGATACCTAGGCGGTCGCAAACGTTGAGAAGCGCGTCGCGCACCGATTCAGCGCGAAGGGAGCGCGGGTACAGCCGGCCTTCCTCGGAGGTTGTCATGATACCCAGCGAGGAGAAGAAACCCATAAGCTCTTGTTCGGGCTGGGGGCCCATGACGGATTCGACGAATGCGGGGTGGTTATACCGCTGAGGATCAATCGATTCGTTGGAGAGGTTGCAGCGGCCGTTACCGGTCGCAAGGAGCTTAAGGCCACAGGCGACATCGCGCTCAATGATGCAAACGCTTTTGCCAGCGCGTGCGGCCGTAATGGCAGCGGCGAGGCCTGAAGCCCCGCCGCCGATTACCAGGACGTCATAGAAGGCGCTCGCGTTCACTTAGGCCTCGTCGGTCTCGTGCGGGGTAATGGCCTCGACGGCAGAGACTGCCTTGGGCAACATGTCATCGGGCAGCGCGGTCTCGACCTCGCCCTTATCGCAGGCCTCGGCGAGTGCCGGATTAATGGGAAGCTGGCCCAAGATGTCGAGGTTATAGCGATCTGCGACCTCGGGGAGCTTGCTCTTGCCAAAGACCTCAATCTTCTTGCCGCAGTCGGGGCACTCAATATAGCTCATGTTCTCGACAATGCCCAGAATGGGGACGTTCATCTTCTCGGCCATGTTGACCGCCTTGGCGACGATCATCGAGACCAGATCCTGCGGGCTCGTGACGATGACGATGCCGTCGACGGGCAACGACTGGAAGACGGTGAGCGCGACGTCGCCTGTTCCCGGAGGCATGTCGACCAGCAGGTAGTCGATGGGGCCCCACGAGGTCTCGCTCCAGAACTGCCTAATGGCGCCTGCGATGACCGGACCGCGCCAAAGGACGGGGTCGGTCTCGTTTTGGAGCAGCAGGTTGGAGCTCATGACCTTGACGCCGTGCTCGGAGATTTCGGGCAGCATAAGGTTGCCAAGGGCATGGACGTGGCGTCCGCTCATACCGAACATCTTGGGGATGGAGGGACCGGTGATGTCGGCATCGAGGACGCCGACCTTGTGGCCGTGACGGGCAAGCTCGGTGGCGATGGCACCGGTGACAAACGACTTGCCGACACCGCCCTTGCCGGAAAGCACGGCGATGACGCGTTTGACCTCGGACAGCGTGTTCTCCTCAAATTGCGACGGCGACGTTTGTCCGCCGGCGGCCTGTGCGTGCTCGCAACCCATGTATGACTCCTTTGTATATGTTGGGGCCGGGGCCCCGTGATGTGACACGAGCGTCATTGTACCCTCGTTTGCGAGCGGGAGTCATTTGCGATGCATTTGGGCCGAGCGTGCTTGCAATACGATGGGTCCAAGCGAATGGGCGGGCTTACTGAACTTTGCTGGCAAACTCGAGGTATTGCATGCGCTGCAGCTTGTCGATCGTCGAGGCGTATGGGCTGTCTTCAGATTCCAAGTCGTAGCGCAGCCCGTCGGCACCAAGGTAGCCGGCGACATTGATGGTGGGCACATCTGACCTTGTTGCAAGCAGGGCCTTTTGATAGTCGGTGAGCGGGGCGCCGATCTTATTAAGGGTAATGGCTGCAATCTCGTTTGCCCCGACGGTGTCGTAGACGTTGAGCTCGGTATTGCCGGCGATTTCATAGTTAGCCCAGACGAAATAGGTCGACTGATAGATACGGAAAGCGTGGCTTGCCGTATCTTCCTGAGGGTACAGCTCATCGTTGAGAGTCGTTGCGGCGCTCGGCTGATGGTCGCCAAAAAAGACAAGGACAACCGGTCTGCTGATATTGCGGAGCTCGTTGATAAAATACTCGAGGTCCCGGTCGGACGCGTTGATGCAGGTAAGATAGGTGTTGAGCGCGCTATTGGCGCCCTCGCTGGCTCCCTCGACCCAATAGTTTGTCAGCTCTTCGGCGGGAACGGTGCCATAGTCGTAGCCGCCGTGATTTTGCATCGTGACGTCAAAGATGAACTGCGGTGCTTCGTCGGTTCTAAGCGGGTCGAGTATCTTGTCGTAGGTGGCGTAGTCGCATACGCCGGCATGGTAACAGGGCGCACCTTCGAAATCGCCGATTGAAAGAAAGTCTCCAAAGCCCAGCTGCTGATAGATTTTATCTCGATGGTAGTTGACGGGGTTTTGCGGGTGCATAGCGGTAGCGGTATACCCAAGCTCTTTAAGGTCCTTTGCCAGGCTGCTGACGCCATTCATCTGATACAGCTGATAGGGGATTTTGCCCAATCCGACAAATGCCGTTGTCGCTCCGGTTAAAAATTCGAATTCGGAGTTCGCCGTTCCGCCACCGGCGACCGAAGCGAGCATGGTGCCGCGAACAAGTGTGTCGGGAAGCGAGTTGTAGAATGCGGGGCCGGTGTACCCGGCCGCCTGGAGCTGCTCAAAGCACGAAAGGTCGCTAAAACTCTCGTTCATGACGGCAACAATCGTCGGCTTGATTTCATTGAACTGGGCAACGGCCGCCGCGCGCTGCTCGCTCGAGCCATACGTGCTGTCGTAGGTGGCGGCGAGCTCCTGCTCGATGCTCTGCGCCTCATCGGGCGTATAGTCTTCGGGCTTCTCAATGGGCAACTCGTTGACCATTTCGGTGAACGAAGTGATAAAACCCTGAGACGCATACGTGGTGATGGGCTGCCAACGGTCAAATCCAAAATTCAGCGCCTGCTCCAAGTCGATGCTGGAAAAGCCCGAGAGCCCCACAACGGTCACTAGCAGAAAAGCGCAGAGGTTAGCGGCGATTGCGGGGAACACATGGGTGGGCGTACGGAGCTTTCTCGGTCGGATAAGCGAAAGAAGCCCCAGGGAAATCTCCAGCAGGGCTAGAGAGGTTACGATTCCGGCGGTAAAGGTAAACTCGTATCCCTCGCTCACTTCCATTGCGGTGCCAAGGGCCAAGATATCGCTTGGCAGGATGGCCTCACCTTTAAACGTTATGACGAAGTGCTCGGCAATGCCAAGGATGCAACAGGCGACGGGCACGAGGGCCATGACGCCTCCATGACGCTGTCCCAGCAAATAAAGGGAGAGCAGAACCGTCGCGAGCAGCCCGACGGAAAACCCGAATGAGTTGGCGGGAATGCGATAGAACGTTTCGTTACAGGCAATTTCGAGTGAAACGAACGAGAGCGCTGAAACAGCAGCGATGACAAGGATGTCACGGCAAATACAGGCAACCGTTCCCGTCGCAAGATCGGTTTGGTCGATAAGTCCCGAAACCAAGGGTTCGACAAGAAGTATGACGGCGGCAGCGCCGAGCGCCGAATAAGAAAGGAGCCATAGGGAACTGTCCTCATTTACGAGCAATTGATTCGTAATCCATGCAGCTACCACGCCGAGCGGGATGAGGAGCGTCGCGCACCAAAAGACGCGGGCAATGGGCGGCTTTTCATTGTGTTTGATTGAAAAATACACGCGCACGACGACGGCGGCCACGATAAGGACGGCGATGAATATGGGCAGATTGGCCATGTCGCTCGAAGTGATTTCAAGGGGGATATCTTCGGTCATGGACGTTCCTCTGTTACAGCAAATTAAGTTCAGTATTAGATTACTGTAACCTTTCCACGGCATTTCGAGAAACAAAGCGCCCGATACGCAAAGCTAAAGGTCTGCGAATCTTGTATTACGAACATCTGTGCGCGTCGAGTGCGCTAAACTCATCGGCAGTATGATTCGATGCAATAGGAGGCAAGGAGCTTCCATGTCTGATTCTTCTATCGTTATTCGCGGTGCGCGTGAGCACAACCTGCGCAATATTGATGTTTCTATTCCGCGCGACCAACTCGTGGTCATTACCGGACTTTCCGGTTCGGGCAAGAGTTCGCTGGCATTTGACACTATCTATGCCGAGGGCCAGCGTCGATACGTCGAGAGTCTTTCGAGCTATGCGCGCCAGTTCTTGGGCCAGATGGACAAACCCGACTTGGATTCAATCGACGGCCTTTCGCCGGCGGTGTCGATCGACCAAAAGACGACGTCTAAAAACCCTCGCTCGACGGTTGGCACCGTAACCGAGATTTATGACTATCTGCGCCTGCTGTTCGCCCGTGTGGGCACCCCGCACTGTCCCGAATGCGGCCGCGTCATTGAGCGTCAGACGACCGACCAGGTTGCCGACAAGGTCTTGGCGGCGGGGGAGGGCCGTCGCGCGTTTGTGCTGGCACCGGTGGTGCGCGGGCGAAAAGGCGAGTACACCAAACTGTTTGAGGACCTTCGCGCCGAGGGCTTTAGCCGCGTGCGTGTCGACGGTGAAGTGCGCTCGCTCGACGATCCGATCGATCTGGACAAGAAGTTCAAGCACGATATCGAGGTCGTGGTCGATCGCATCGTGATCCGTGAGAACTCTCTGGGCCGTATCGCCGAGTCTGTTGAGCAGGCGACCGCGCTGGCTCACGGCAATGTAAACGTGTACATGCTGCCCGATCGTGATGCTCCCGAGGGGACCGAGGGAGAGCTGCTGGAGTATTCGTTGGCCTTGGCGTGCCCGGAGCATGGTCACTCCATTGACGATCTTCAGCCGCGTGATTTTTCGTTCAACGCTCCCTATGGCGCATGTCCTGAGTGCGACGGCCTGGGCTTTAAGAAAACCGTTGATGCCGAGGCGCTGATCGAGGACCCCTCGAAGTCCATTGCCGACGGAGTCTTTGGTAGCCTGTTTGGCAATTCGAACTACTATCCGCAGATTTTTGCTGCGGTCTGCAAACACTTTAAGGTGAGCACCGATACGCCGTGGGAGGACTTGCCCCCTCGCGTGCGTCGTGCATTCTTGGATGGCCTGGGCGATACGAAGATCTCGGTCGACTACCAAAAGCTCGACGGACGTCGCAGCCAGTGGGATACCAAGTTTTCGGGCGTTCGCAACATCCTGCACGAACGCTATACCGAGACGACGAACGAGAACACCAAGGCGCGCTTGGAGAAGTACATTCGCGAGGAACCGTGCTCGAGCTGCCACGGCGCTCGTTTGCGCCCTGAGATGCTCGCCGTCACCGTGGGTGGCAAGTCCATTTACGAGGTTTGTTGCCTGTCGTGCCGTGAGTCGCTCGAGTTTTTTGAGGGCCTGGAGCTCACCGAGCGCCAACAGTTTATCGGCGGGCGCATCGTCAAGGAAATCCTGGAGCGCTTGCGTTTTCTGGTCGATGTTGGACTCGACTATCTGACGCTCGATCGTGCCTCGGCGACGCTTTCTGGTGGCGAGGCACAGCGTATTCGCCTGGCAACGCAGATCGGCGCGGGTCTCATGGGCGTGCTCTATATTCTGGACGAGCCCTCGATCGGTCTTCATCAGCGTGACAACGAGCGCCTGATCAAGACGCTCGAGCGCCTGCGCGATATCGGCAATACCGTTATCGTCGTCGAACACGACGAGGATACAATCCGTGCCGCCGATTACGTGATCGACATGGGGCCCGGCGCCGGTGTCAACGGCGGACACGTAGTCGCGGCGGGAACGCCTGCCGATATCATGGCGTGTCCTGAGTCGATGACGGGCGCTTATCTGACCGGCAAACGAATGATCCGGGTGCCTGATGAACGGCGCAAGCCCGGTCGCGGCTGCCTTAAAATTACGGGCGCTCGAGCCAACAACCTCAAAAACGTTACTGCCAAGATCGAGTTTGGTACGCTTACGGTTGTTACCGGCGTGTCGGGATCGGGCAAGAGCTCCCTGGTTACCGACACCATTGCGCCTGCCCTTACGAACGCCATTCACCGTTCGACGCGCCCTGTGGGTCCGTATAAGAAAATCGAGGGCATCGAGTGTATCGATAAGGTTATCGATATCGACCAGTCGCCGATTGGCCGCACGCCGCGTTCCAACCCTGCTACCTATATCGGCCTGTGGGATGATCTTCGCGCGCTGTTTGCGAGCACGCCGGAGTCGAAGGCGCGCGGCTACTCGCCGGGTCGTTTCTCCTTTAATGTGAGTGGCGGGCGCTGTGAGGCGTGCAAGGGCGACGGACAGATCAAGATCGAGATGCACTTCCTTCCCGATATCTACGTTCCTTGCGAAGTTTGCGGCGGTAAACGCTACAACCGCGAGACACTCGAGGTCACCTACCGTGGCAAGACCATCTCGGACGTACTTGACATGAGCGTGGCCGAGGCACTGGCTTTCTTTGGGAATATCCCGCAGATCAAGCGAAAGCTCCAGACGCTGTACGATGTAGGCTTGGGCTACGTGAGCCTGGGCCAGCCCGCCACGACGCTTTCGGGCGGCGAGGCACAGCGTGTGAAACTCGCCAAGGAGCTTCATCGACGCCAGACGGGCAAGACGTTCTATATTTTGGACGAGCCGACGACCGGCCTTCATTTTGAGGACGTCCGCCAGCTGCTCGATGTGCTGCAGCGCTTGGTCGATGCGGGCAACACAGTGCTGGTGATTGAACACAACCTTGATGTCATCAAGGTTGCCGACCGCCTGATCGATATGGGTCCCGAGGGCGGTAACGGCGGCGGAACCGTCGTGGTTTCGGGCACACCGGAGCAGGTTGCGGACTGTCCGCAGAGTTATACGGGCCAGTTTTTGGCGCCGTTGCTCAGGCGTGACCGGGAGCGTCAAGCTCAACTTGATGCTCAATAAATAGGCGATTCAGTTTATGGGCGCCATCGACTCCTTGTGATTCGATGGCGCTTGCTGTGCCGAAGTGACGTATGCAGCCGAATTGGACATATACTTAATCCTTGCGTCCGAATGCGAGGGAAAGGATATGTCATGGCAAAGGCTGTAAAGACGCCAAAAACCAATGCGATGCGCGAGCTGGAAAGCGCCGGCATTTCCTATGTTCTACATACGTACGAAGACGATGGCGATGAGTCGGTGGGCCTGGGGGTCGCGATTTCGGAGCAGCTTGGCGAGGAGCCCGGTCAAGGATTTAAGACTTTGGTCTGTGTGACACCGTCCAACGACTATGTTGTGTGCTGCATCCCTGTTGCCGACGAGCTCGATTTAAAGTCCGCCGCGCGTGCCGCTGGGGAGAAGTCCTTGGCCATGATGCATGTGAAGGATTTGCTTGCAGCGACTGGCTACGTTCGCGGCGGCTGCAGCCCGGTCGGTATGAAAAAACGCTACCGGACGCTTATTGATGAGACATGTGTCCTTTGGGATACCATTTTTATTTCGGGAGGCAAGCGTGGTTATCAGCTCGAGCTTGCACCCGATGATTTAATTGCATTTTGCGGGGCGACGGTTGCCGCGATTACGAGAGAGGACTGAGCGATGCCGCAGGAAGAATTGAAGCGCGGAGCTCATTTTGCAAAAGAATCTGCGCCTCAGACACCCTCATCCGAAGCTTCTTCGTCGCGAGGCGACACTGACGACATGGGCTCGTCGGACTACTCCACGGTTGGTCGTTCCGCCGGGCTTATGACCATCCTGACCATCGTGTCTCGCGTCACCGGTTTTATCCGCACGTGGGCAATGGCGGCCGCTATCGGCATGTCGCTGCTCTCGTCCTCCTATCAGGTCGCCAACAACCTGCCCAATATGCTCTACGAACTCGTGATGGGTGGCATGCTCGTGACGGCGTTTTTGCCCGTGTACATGGGCGTGAGGCGTGAGCAGGGTCGCGAGGCCTCGAACGAGTACGTGGGCAACCTGCTCGGCATTCTGCTTTTGGTGCTGGGTGGCATTTCGTTGCTGGGGACCGTGTTCGCCCCGGGCTTTATCTGGACGCAATCGTTCCTTTCGGGTGACGGCGGCAGCATGGATACCGCTGCGTTCATGTTCCGTTTCTTTGCCATCCAGATTCTGTTTTATGGTTTGGGCTCGGTGTTCTCGGGCGTTCTCAACGCACACCGCGACTACTTCTGGTCGACGTTTGCCCCGGTCCTCAACAATGTGATCGTCATTGCGAGCTTTATGGGTTTTGCGCCCGTGTCCGCACAGTTTGGCGAACGTGCCGGCATCATCTTGATTGCGGCCGGTACGACCCTCGGTGTCTTTGTTCAGATGGCATGTCAGATTCCCGCGCTTGGCAAGCACGGCGTGCATCCCCATATCCATATCGACATTAAGGACCCCGCGCTTCGCCAGACGATTGCGCTCGGTATCCCGACGCTGCTTGCCACAGTGTGCATGTTTGTCTCGACTTCTATCACCAACGCTGCCGCGCTGGTTGTCCAGCCCGAGACTGGTCCTTCCGTCATCGCCTATGCGCGCCTGTGGTACACGCTGCCCTATGCGCTGATTGCCGCCTCGCTTTCGACGGCGCTCTATACCGAGCTCTCTCATGACGCACAGGAGAAGGATTACGACAGCGTTCGCACGGGCATTTCGCGTGGCGTCGCCCAGATGCTGTTCTTCCTGATTCCGTTCGCGCTGTACCTGATTGTCTTCGCGCGTCCACTCAACATGATTTACTGTGCCGGCAAGTTTGATGAGTCCGGCGTGGCGCTGGTGTCCGAGTTCCTTGTCTACCTGGCGTTCTCGCTGCCGCTCTACGGCGTGGTCGTGTTGATGCAGAAGAGCTTCTCTGCCTTGCTCGATATGAAGCCCTATAGCCGCTATTGCCTGTATTCCGCCATCGGCCAGGCCGGCTCGGTTCTGCTGTTTGGCGTTGTGCTGGGCTTCGGTATGCCGGCAATCGCGCTTTCGTATGTCGTCGACTACGTGATCTTGGTCGGCTGTTCGCTGTGGTGGCTGCGTCGTCGCCTGCGTGGTCTTCAGGTCAAATCTATCCAGCATGGCGGCTTCTTTGGCCTTTTGCTCGGTGGCCTGGGCGCTGCCGCAGGCGCCGGCGTCATGTGGGCGCTTGAACTCTTTGTCGGGGCACTTGGTGGCTCGATTCTGATTACTCTTGGCTACGTTTGCGTTGCGGGTGTCGTCTCGCTTGCTGTTACCTTTGGCCTTGCCGTCGTCCTTAAGATGCCCGAGGTCTCGGCGTTGCTTCGTCGCAAGTAGGTGCGCGTGGCCGGTCACGACAACATTCCAACGCTTGCCGAGCAGGTTTCGCGCGTTCCTACACAACCCGGTTGCTACCTTTGGAAGGATGCCAAGGGCGATGTCATCTACGTGGGCAAGGCGAAAAACCTACGCGCCCGCATGCGTCAATACGTGACACTGCAGGATGAGCGTCAAAAGATCCCGCTGATGATGCAGCTGGTGGCGAGCTTTGACTATATCGTGGTGGAGACCGAGCACGAGGCGTTGGTGCTCGAGCGCAATTTGATTGGTCAGTACCATCCGTACTTTAATGTGGACCTTAAGGACGACAAGAGCTATCCCTTTATCGCTATCACCAAGAGCGATCTGTTCCCAGCTATCAAATATACGCGTGAGCGCCATAAGCCGGGAACGCGTTATTTTGGTCCCTATACCGATAGCCGTGCGGCACGTGAGACGATAGATACGCTGCGCAAGGTTATCCCCATCTGCTCCGCATCCTGTGCGGAGTGGCGTCGTTGTCGTCGTATCGTCGAGTCCCACAGGGGCGAGGAAGACATTGTCAATATGATTTGCGCGCAAAACGGGCGTCCCTGCTTTGACTACCATGTCGGGCGCGGCCCGGGTGCGTGTGTCGGCGCGATTTCTCCTACGGACTATGCCAAGAACGTCAAACGTGTCGAACGTTTTTTGTCGGGCCATCGCAAGGATGTCGTCGATGAGCTGACCTCCGAGATGACGGATGCCGCCGAGGCGCTCGACTTTGAGCGCGCGGCACGCGTCAAACGTCGTTTGGAGGTCATCAGGGGTCTGGACGACCGTCAGCAAGTCGTTTTTCCCTCCAGTGTCGATATCGATGTCATCGGTTTCTATCGCGAGGAGACCATCTCCGCCGCTTGCGTCTTTGTCGTGCGTGAGGGTCGAACGGTTCGAACCTGCGAGTTTATTCTCGATAAGGGTCTGGATGTCGACGAAGAGGAACTTCAATCGGGCTTTCTTAAGCGCTATTACGACGAGACGGCTGATATTCCAGCTGAGATAAACCTCTCTGTCGAGCTTGAGGATGCGGAGGCGCTGGGGGAGTGGCTTGCAGGCAAGCGCGAGCGTTCCTGCCATCTCCATAGGCCGCAGCGTGGCGAAAAGCACCGTTTGCTCGATATGGCATCCAAAAATGCGCGCCATGCCCTCATGCGCTACATGATGCGAACGGGGTACGCTGACGACCGCACCAATCAAGCGCTCCTGGAGCTCGAAAGTGCGTTGGCGCTGCCATCGCCGCCGTTGCGTATCGAGTGCTTCGATATCTCTACACTGCATGGCACCTTTACGGTCGCCTCGATGGTGGTGTTTACCAACGGACGCGCCGACAAGAGCCAGTACCGTCGTTTTAAAATTCAGGCCGAATTGGACGAGGCAAACGACTTCGTGTCGATGTCCGAGGTTTTGGGACGACGCTATGCTCCCGAGCGCATGGCCGACGAGCGTTTTGGCTCGCGCCCCGATTTGCTCGTTGTCGATGGCGGTAAGCCGCAATTGACCGCTGCGATCAAGCAACTTGAAGCTCTTGGGCTCGATATACCAGTTTGTGGCTTGGCAAAGGCCGATGAGGAAGTTTTTGTGCCTTGGGACGAGACTCCCGTCGTGCTGCCGACCGGGTCCGCGTCGCTCTATCTAATTAAACAGGTGCGCGATGAATCGCACCGTTTTGCAATCACATTCCATCGTGAGTTGCGCGATAAAGCCATGACAGTTTCGGTACTCGATGACGTTCCAGGCGTGGGACCCACCAGAAAACGTGCCCTTATGCGCCATTTTGGTTCGATGAAGCGTTTGCGCGCGGCGAGCGAGCAAGAGATCGCGGAAGTTCGCGGCATACCTGCCGATGTTGCCAAGGCGGTCCACGAGGCGCTCGTTGCGTGGAATGCCGAGCGCGCCGAGGCGGCGGCTGGCCATTCCGATAGCTAAACACGAGCCTAAACTACTGATATACATGATTGCGTGATTTTCAACCATTTATTTCGCCATGATTGCATGCTGGTTTCGGGTTTTATTAACGCTAAAACGTTTGACTAGTCATGGTGAACAACCCTGCTATCCTGCGGGTTGACGAAGACTGATATCTCACCTCGTCGATACATACTGTCTGGCGAATCATTTGTCAATGAATTCGGTGAACGGTAGTAAATACCGTTCAAGCGTATGTATGTATCGGTCGCCGAGCGCGGCACCTCAGTTGGGTTCGTCGGTAGGTAAGGTATATATCGTCCGCAAGTTGCGCGGGGGCAAGTCTAGGTGCTCCCGAGTAAGATTCTCTATTGATAGGAGAAGACATGGCCATCATCAACAAGGGTATGTCCAGGCGTTCGTTCCTCGGCCTCACCGGCAGCGTCGCTGCTGTCGCCGGCCTTGGTCTCACTGGCTGCGGTGGCAGCTCTAGCGACGAGGGTTCCGCTTCCGGCTCCACCGATTCCGCCAACCGTGGCGGCGGCGTGATCACCGCTGGTTCCGCTTACGCTCCGTCCAGCTTCGATCCCGCCAGCACCGGCTCCGCTGTGGGCCTGGGTGCTAACTGGCACGTCGTCGAGGGCCTCTACGGCATCGATTACCACGACTACAGCACCTTCAACGAGCTAGCCACCGACGATCCCAAGTCTGTGGACGACACCACTTTCGAGGTTACCATCCGCAAGGGCGCCAAGTTCTCCGATGGCACCGAGGTCACCGCTGACGATGTCGTTGCCTCCTACACCGCTTGCGCCGCTTCCGCTACCTATGCTCCGTTCTTCCAGCCCTTCGAGTCCATCGAGGCCAAGGACGCCAGCACCGTGACGGTCAAGACTAAGGTCCCCAACTTCTCCCTGCTCAAGGATCGTCTGGCCATCGTCCGCGTTACCCCGGCCACCCAGACCGAGGAGGATCGCGCCAAGCAGCCGATCGGTTCCGGCCCCTGGATGTACGACTCTATCTCCGATACCGAGATCACCTTGGTTCCCAACCCCGAGTACAACGGTGAGTATGCTGCCGAGGATAAGAAGATCCAGTACAGCATCCTGACCGACCCCACCGCTCGCGTTACCGCTCAGCAGGAGGGCTCCACGCTCGTTATGGAGCTCGTTACCGCTGACGCCGTCGACCAGCTCGAGAGCGCCGGCTGCAAGATCGATAACGTTCAGGGTTTCGGCACCCGCTTCATCATGTTCAACGTCGCCAAGGAGCCTTGGAACAACGTCAAGGTCCGTCAGGCTGTCATGTATGCGCTCGACACCGAGAAGATGGTCAGTAACACCTTCGCCGGCCTTGCCACCGCTGCCAGCTGCTACCTGCCCAAGAGCTTCACCAACTATCATGAGGCTTCCACGGTGTACAAGACCGACGCCAAGAAGGCTAAGAAGCTCATCGAGGAGTCTGGCATCACCCCGGGTGCCATCACCCTGCGCACCACCGACAACGAGCAGATTAAGGGCATGGCCGCCCAGGTCAAGAACGACCTCGATGCTCTCGGCTTCGATGTGACCATCCAGACCGATACCTCGCCGGCTACCTACGCTGCCATCGACGGCGGCGAGGCCTACGATATCCTTCTTGCCCCTGGCGATCCTTCCTGCTTCGGCGCTGATCCCGACCTGCTGCTCAACTGGTGGTACGGCGACAACGTCTGGATGCAGACCCGTTGCCCGTGGAAGGAGTCCGCTGAGTGGCAGAAGCTCCACGGTCTCATGGACGAGGCTCTTGCCGCCGAGGGCGACGAGCAGCAGAAGAAGTGGAACGAGTGCTTCGACATCATTGCCGACAACGCCGTTCTGTACCCTGTTGTTCACGTCAAGACCGTCTCCGCTTTCTGGGACGATCCGTCCACTGCGCCCAACGGCGAGGCCCTCGATGGCTTCAAGGGCATCGGCACGACGAGCATGTCCTTCAGGGGCGTTGCGACCGTCAAGGCGTAAGACTCGCTTGAGTCTGTATGCAGGATGTCGGCCGTTGGGACCGTATCCTCATAGTTGAAACAAAGACCCGGGCGGCAACGATGTCGCTCGGGTCTTGTAATGAGTATCCGTACTCATATACCAGTTGGTCCTACCGACAAAAGAAAGGGGAGAGAACGTGAACAACTTGCTACGTTTGATTGGAAGGCGTCTTGTGGCGCTGCCGATCATGGCATTGGGCGTCACCGTCCTGGTGTTCTTCCTTATGTCGTTCTCCAAGACCGACCCCGCCTACACGGCGTTGGGTGACGGTGCCTCGCCCGAGGCGGTTGCCGAGTACCATGAGAAGTATGGTCTGGACGACCCCTGGCCCGTGCGCTATGTGCGCTATATGGGCGATCTGATCCATGGCGACATGGGCACCTATGGTGCTGCTCGCAACTCCGTTGCCAAGCGCATCTCCACGGCCCTGCCCGTCACGATGCAGCTGACCTTTATCGGTCTTGCTATCGGTGCGGTCGTTTCGTTTTTGCTCGGCGTCATCGCGGCACTGTATCGCGACAAATGGCCGGACCAAGTGATCCGCGTCTTTTCCATCGCCGGCTTGGCAACCCCGTCGTTCTGGCTTGCCGTTCTGTTGATCCTGCTGTTCTCTTCCTACCTTAAGGTGCTCCCGGCATCGGGTGCTCTGCCTCACTTCACCACGAATCCGGTTGGCTATCTGGGACGTATGATCATGCCCGCTATCGCCTTGGCATTTCCGCTGACGGGCCAGATGACTCGTATCGTGCGTACCGCCATGGTCGAGGAGCTCGACAAGGATTATGTCCGTATGGCTCGCGGCGCCGGCGTTCCCGAGAAGGTCGTCGTCGGCATCAACGTTCTTCGCAATGCGCTGATCACCCCGGTCACCACCCTCGGTCTTAAGATCGGTTACCTCATGGGCGGCGCCGTCGTCATCGAGGTTATCTTCAACCTCCCCGGCATGGGCACCGCGATTCTGCAGGGCGTTCAGGGCAACGAGGCGAACCTGGTTCAGGGCGTCGTTATCGTCGTTGCTCTTGCCTTCATCATCATCAACATCGTGGTTGACATGCTCTACCTGCTCATCAACCCGCGCATCAGGACGGTGTAGATTATGGTAAAGATTCGAGAGAAGCAAACCGAGCAGCTCGAGAAGGCTGCCTCCAAGGGGCTCAAGCTCGGTGGCTGGAAGAAGATGACGCTGTCTTCTAAGATTGCCGCCGTCGTGCTGGTGCTGGTCGCCCTGACTGCGATTCTGGCGCCCCTTCTTGCCCCCTATAGCCCGGTCGAGATCTTTACGGCTCGCCAGGCTCCCGGCAACGGATTTATCTTCGGTACCGACGATAAAGGTCGCGACATTCTGTCGCGTATGCTCTACGGTGGTCGTTACTCGCTGATCATCGGCTTTGGCGCCACTGCCATGGCTCTGGTCTGCGGCTCGGTCGTGGGCGCCCTTGCAGCGGTTTCGCGCAAGGCCGTCTCCGAGACGATCATGCGTATCCTGGACATCATCATGTCCATTCCGGGCATCGCCCTCGCGGCCGTCTTCGTCTCCATCCTGGGCAACTCCGTGCCGTCGATCATCTTCGCCATCGGCTTTATGTACACTCCGCAGATTGCCCGTATCGTGCGCGCCAACATCGTGTCCGAGTACGGCGAGGACTATGTCCGCGCGGTCATCGTTTCCGGCGCCAAGGCTCCGTGGATTTTGATCAAGCATGTTCTGCGTAACTGCATCGCCCCGATCATGGTCTTCACCGTTACCCTGGTCGCCGACGCCATCATCTTCGAGGCCTCGCTGACCTTCATCGGCGCTGGTATCCAGGAGCCCACCGCTACCTGGGGCAACATCCTCGCCGACGCCCGCGGCGGCGTGCTCGCCGGCCGTTGGTGGCAGGCGCTGTTCCCGGGTCTGGCCATCATGATCACCTGCCTGGCGCTCAACATCCTCTCCGAGGGCATTACCGACGCCATGGCCGCTGCTCCCTCCGCCGCCCTGGATCCGACCGATTCCTCCAAGCGTCGCGAGGCCGACCTGCTGGTCTCCGACCCCGTTCGCGCCTACAAGGAGCAGGCCCAGTCCCTCTCCGCTCGCCTTGGCGCCCTGCGCGATGTCGAGCTCAAGCGTGACGATCGCCATGTGCCCGACGAGTCTGTCGAACCGATTCTCTCGGTCCGTGACTTCTGCATCCAGTTTGAGCATCACGGTGATATCAACGTCGTCGACCATGTCAACTTTGACGTCCGTCCTGGTCAGACCATGGGCCTGGTGGGCGAGTCCGGTTGCGGTAAGTCCATCACCACGCTGGCCATCATGGGCCTGACCGACGATGACGAGCATCTTTCCGGCGAGGTTCTCTGGGAGGGTCGCGACCTGCTCAAGATGAGCAAGAAGGAGTGGTTCGGCCTGCGCGGTACCGATATCGCTATGGTCTATCAGGACGCTCTGTCCTCGCTTAACCCCTCCATGCTCATCTCTGCCCAGATGAAGCAGCTCACCAAGCGCGGCGGAACCCGCAGCGCCGAGGAGCTCCTGGAGCTCGTCGGCCTCGATCCCAAGCGCACGCTCGAGAGCTATCCGCACGAGCTTTCCGGCGGCCAGCGTCAGCGTGTCCTGATCGCTATGGCCCTTACCCGCGACCCCAAGCTGGTCATCTGCGACGAGCCCACGACCGCTCTGGACGTTACCGTCCAGAAGCAGGTCATCAAGCTGCTCAACGATCTTCAGGCCAAGCTCGGCTTTGCCATGATCTTCGTTTCGCATGACCTGGCTCTGGTCGCCGAGGTTGCCCATAACATCACGGTTATGTACGCTGGCCAGGTTATCGAGCAGGCACCCACCAAGGAGCTGCTCACCAACCCGATCCACGAGTACACCCGCGGTCTTCTGGGTTCCGTTCTGTCCATCGAGAGCGGTTCGGGTCGCCTGCATCAGGTGCCCGGCGCCGTTCCGAGCCCGCGCGATTTCCCCAAGGGCGATCGCTTCGCGCCCCGCTCGAGCCATCCGCGTATTGGCTTGGACACCCGTCCGGTCTTCAAGCGCGTGCCTGGCACCGAGCACTTCTATTCCGAGCTCCCCGACGAGGTGCTCAAGGCAAATGGTTTGACCCCTCACGCGGAGGTGATGTAGATGAGCGAGACCGCAGTCAACGGCGTCGAGCCGATCATCTTCCTTGATGACGTCCACGTCACCTTTAGGACCCGTACCGGCTCGATTCTGCACCCCAACCTGGTTCACGCCGTCCAGGGTGTAACGATTAAGCTCATGCCCGGTCAGACGATCGGTATCGTCGGCGAGTCCGGTTGCGGTAAGTCCACCACCGCCAACGTCATGTGCGGCCTGCAGGCCCCCACGAGCGGCAAGGTCTACTTTAAGGGCAAGGACGTTACCAAACGTACCGCCGAGGACCGTCGTCACATGGGTCGCGTCATCTCGGTCGTGTTCCAGAACCCGGCCACGGCGCTCAACCCTCGCATGGTCGTTCGCGAGCAACTGCTCGACCCCATGCGCGTCCACAACCTGGGTACCGAGGCCGAGCAGGAGAAGCGCGTCAAGGAGCTCTTGGAGCTCACCGGTCTGCCCAGCTCCGCCGCCGAGGTTCTTCCCGGCCAGCTTTCGGGCGGCCAGCGCCAGCGCGTCGCAATTGCCCGTGCCCTGTCGCTGAACCCCGATGCCATCATCGCCGACGAGCCCACCTCGGCTCTGGACGTTTCGGTCCGCGCGCAGATTCTGAACCTGCTGACCGACCTTAAGAAGGAGCTCGGCCTGGCCATGGTGTTCATCAGCCATGACATCCAGACGGTCCGCTATATCTCTGACGACATCATCGTTATGAATGGCGGCAAGATCGTCGAGCATGGCGAGGCCAAGCAGGTCTTCCAGCACCCTCAGGACCCCTACACCAAGATGCTGCTCGGCGCTGCGCCGTCGCTGCTGCATCCCAAGCTCGGCGAGTAGCCTCGCTTTCCCTCCCGTGCGCCCGGTTCCCTTGCCGGGCGCACCTCCGTTGCGATTTCGAAAGGCTGGGTTCACGAGCAATGCCAAGTGCTCAGGAGCTACAACATCAATTTGGTGAATATCGAGGCGCCATGCCCCGTCCATCAGATTTCGATCTCTTTTGGAAGGATCGCATGGCCGAGGCCGACGCCGTCGGGCTTGACTACGCGATCGAGACGGCATCGGTCACCGATGCCGCGACCTGCCAGCTTTTCGACCTCTGGTATACCGGTATGTGTGGCGCTCGCCTGCATGCCAAGTACCTTAAACCCGTCTCGGACGAGCCCGTGCCATTGGTACTTCAGTTCCATGGGTATCCGGGTGCAAGCCGCAGCTGGTTTGAGCAGGCGTCGTTTGCGGGCATGGGCATGGCACTCATCGCCCTCGACTGCCCCGGCCAAGGAGGTCCCTCCGAGGACATTGGTGGATTTGAGGGCACAACGGTTGCCGGGCATATCGTCGCCGGTATCGACGGCGACCCGGCCAACCTCTACTATGTCCGCTTGCACCAAGATATTCGCATCCTGTGCCGTATCGTTCGCGAGCTCGAGGGCATCGATCTTGCCCGTGTGTTTGTGAACGGCGCGTCGCAGGGCGGCGGTTTGGGCATTGCGACCTGTGCACTTAACAGCGAGCTTATCAATCGCGCCGCCATCCTCTATCCCTTCCTGTCAGATTTCCGCCTGGTCTGGGATTTGGATGCCGACGACATTGCCTACGAGGGCCTGCGCTATTGGTCTCGCTGGTTTGACGAGGACTCGACTCGTATTGACGAAGCCTATGCCAAGCTGGCGTACTTCGATTCCAAGAACTTTGCCCCTGTGGTCAAATGCCCCGTGCTGTTTGGCACCGGCACAGCCGATATCGTCTGTCCACCAGCGACGCAGTTTGCGGTCTATAACAATCTGACCTGCGAAAAGCGTCATGAGTTCTTTGAAGGCTTTGGCCACGAGGAGATTCAGGATTTTGACGATCTGATCATTCCGTTTTTCTGCAAGGGAGGGGAGGCTCATGTCTAAGTGCGAGAGCAATGTTGACGAGCTGATTGTCCCCGGACTCGTGGGAATTCCTGGAACGGTTTCGTCAAGGCTCGCAGAATATCGGGACTGGCGCGGTGATGTCCAAGCAGATGTTTCTGATTTAGAGACATGCGCTTCGAATCTTGAGATTCAAGGCCTGGCCATAACGGCGATTGACTTTGTTAACCCTTGCGCCCGTTACTCGGAGGTCTCCTTTGAGCTCGGTGACGATGCGATTCACGCTCGTTTGATCGAGCCTGTCGGTCGTGCCCGAGTATCTGAGCGCGTGCCGTTGTGCCTGATGTTCCACGACATCGATCGGCCTGTGCGCGGCTGGCATCACATGACGAGATTTGCCGCCATGGGGTATGCCGTTCTCGCGCTGGATGACGATGTTGCTGGTGCGGACGACCTGCGGCGGGGGATTGCTTCGCCCGCTTTTGTCGAGCGCGTCCGTTGGGGTTGCGCGCTGGCGAAGGTGGCGCGCAATCTTGATGGCATGGACCCCGACCGCATCTTTGCATGGGGCGAGGGTCTTGGCGGCGGAGTCGCGCTGGCGGTTTCTGCTCTGGACGAGCGGGGCCTCGCCTGCACGGCGGTTGCCAATCCGCTTCCTGGCGGCCTCGAGGCGCTGTCGTCTCGGGTGCGCGGATCGGTGCTCATGGGCACATCGCTTATGGATACCGTGAGCGATCCCAAGGATCAGTTTGCCGTATTCAACGGTCTTGAGTGTGACCGGAGGCATATCATCTATGCCAAATACGCTCACGAGCGCATCAATGCGTTCGAAAACGAAGTCGTCGACTTTTTTAGCCAAACGTTCTACTCGTGTTCTTTGGCCTAGACGGCCTGGACACTGCCAACAAGAGTGGGTGGCATAGGGCCGCCCGCCAGACAACTAAGGAGATTCTTGTGGCAACTCAGAAATTCACCGGCGTTATCCCTCCCGTCGTTGTTCCCGATACCGAAGATCACCAGCTCGACGTTGCCTCCTTTGAGCGCAGCATCAACCGCATGATCGATGCCGGCGTCGATGGCCTGTTCTTCTTGGGATCCTCGGGCGAGGTCGTCTTCTCCACCGACGAGCGCCGTCGCCAGATTATCGCCGAGGCCGTTCGTATCGTCGACCACCGTGTGCCTGTTCTGGTCGGCATCATCGATACCGAGACCGAGCGCATGATCGAGCACGGCAAGGTCGCCCAGGAGCTGGGCGCCGATGCCCTCGTCGCCACCTGCCCGTTCTATGCCCTGCAGGGCATGACCGAGGTCGAGGAGCACTTCCGTATCCTGCACGAGGAGCTCGACCTGCCCATCTTCGCCTATGACATTCCCGTCTGCGTTCACACCAAGCTCCCCTGGAAGCTCCTTGCCAAGCTCGGCGCCGAGGGCGTCCTTGCTGGCGTCAAGGATTCCTCGGGTGATGACATCTCGTTCCGCTACCTCGTTCAGGAGAACGAGAAGAACGGCCATCCGATGAGCATCCTCACCGGTCACGAGGTTGTTGTCGACGGCGCCTACCTCGGTGGCGCCGACGGTTCCGTCCCGGGTCTCGCCAACGTTGAGCCCGAGGGCTACGTGCGTCAGTGGAAGGCCGCTCAGGCTGGTGACTGGGCTACCGTCAAGGCCGAGCAGGATCGCCTCAATGAGATTTCGCACATCTGGGATGTCACCTCGGGCGTCCAGGGCTATGCCGGTGGCGTCGGCGCCTTCAAGACCGCTATGAACCTCATGGGTATCTTCGACAGCCCGACCATGCCGCGCCCGGTGAAGGCCATGACCGGCGAGAACGTCGAGGCGATTAAGAAGGTCCTCCAGGACAACGGTCTCCTGTAAAGCTTCCCCGGGCACCCGATCTTGGGGCTCAAGCGGTCGAGCGTGACCCATTAGGTCAACGCCCGACCACTTGAGCCCCAACCTCGGGCACCTGGGAAACCTTTACTGAGTTGCGGCGATAACACCGCCTTCATTTCCTGTAGTTGTTTTTATCTCCTAAGGAGAGCGACATGGAGAACAAGTACGTCTGCTCTGTCGATA